>JAGMCJ010000001.1 GCA_023129265.1 Thermoplasmata archaeon
TCCTCCCGCCGAAGTCGCTCAAGGCTCTCATAGAGTTCTCCCATGGTAAGGGAAACGTCGTCGGCCTGACGAGCGTGGAGGACTCCAGTAGCTTCGGAGTCGTGGACCTGAAGGGAGACATCATCCAAGGGATAGAGGAGAAGCCCGCAAGGCCGAAGTCCAACCTCATTAACGCCGGAATCTATGTCTTCCAGCCAGCGATCTTCGATGCGATCTCCAAGACGAGGAAATCCCCTCGAGGGGAGTATGAGATAACGGATTCTCTGAAGATACTCATGAAGAAGAAGGTGTACGGTTTCGCTCTCCCCGGTGATTGGATCGACGTTGGAAGACCATGGGACCTTCTCAAGGCGAACAGCATCCTAATGAAGGACATGAAGTCAAAGATCGAGGGCAAGGTGGACAAGAACGTGGTCATTGAGGGGGAGGTGCTGATCGGCAAGGGAACCAGGGTGAGGAGCGGAACCACGATCCTGGGACCCGTCGTGATAGGAAGGGACTGCAGTATCGGCCCGAACTCCTTCATTCGAGGAAGCAGCTATATCGGGGACGGATGCAAGGTGGGGGCCAGTTCCGAAGTGAAGAACTCGATAGTCATGAACGAGACGCACATCCCCCATCATAACTACGTCGGCGACAGCATCATCGGGGAGAGATGCAATCTGGGCTCAGGCACGAAGATTGCCAATCTCCGATTGGATGAGGACACGATCAGGATCTCTGTGAAGGGAAAGAAGGTGGACACCGGCCTGAGAAAGCTCGGCGTCATAATGGGTGACGATGTCAAGACCGGAATAAACGCATCCATCGACTCCGGAACGGTAATCGGAGAAGACTCCCTGATTGGTCCTGGAGCCCTCGCCGGGGGATTCATATCTTCGAATAGCAGGATACACTGAGGGCAATGAAAGTTCTGCAGGTCGCTCCGTATTTCCACCCTCACGTCGGGGGAGTCGAATCTCACGTCTTCGACCTGTCCAGGAAGCTCGCTGAGCTCGGTCTCCAGGTCGAGATTGTCACCAGCATGTATGAGAAGATGAAGGACAGGGAGAACGTTTCTGGACTGGACGTTGTGCGGTTGAAGCCGCTCGCTCTATGGTGGAAAACGCCAGTCACTTTCAAGCTGCGGGCGTACGTCTCTTCGAGCGATGCGGACATAGTCCACGCCCACAGCCCTCCTCCTCTGGACTCCTACTTCGCCGCAAGGGCGTGCAAGTCCTTCAAGAAACCGTTCGTCATCACGTACCATTGTGACCTCGAAATCCCTGGAGTGCTCGGGCCATTCATTGTCTGGATGTATGAGAGGACCCTCGGCTCCTACACGGTGAGCTCTGCGGACAAGATCATCGTCACAACGGGCACTTACGCGGCGACATCCAGAAGCGTTTGGAAGTACCTGCCCGTCGTCATCCCAAACGCGGTGGACAAACAGATGTTCAATCCGTCCGTCGACGGGTCAGGGATCAGGGGAAGGCATAACATCGGAAGCGATGAGAGGGTTGTGCTGTTCGTAGGGAGACTCGTGAGCCACAAAGGGATCGAGCACCTTTTGGACGCGGCGACTCACGTCCCGGACGCCAAGTTCGTCATCGTGGGAGGAGGTGAGTTCGCAGAGAGACTCAGAAGGCGACATCCTGCAGTTTCCGGCGGGAACGTGATATTCGCGGGAAGGGTCCCGTACGCGGATCTTCCGAAGTACTACGCGGCTTGCGACATCTCCGTGCTTCCCTCCGTTTCCAGGCTGGAGGCGTTCGGCATTGCCGCGCTCGAAGGGATGTCCTCTGGGAAACCCGTGGTCGTCAGCGACATTCCAGGCGTCAGGGAAGTGATAACGGACGGGGAGGAAGGGTTGTTGTGCGAACCGATGAACCCCGAGGATCTTGCCCAGAAGATTACGACCCTCCTTGAGAGCGATGCGAGGCGCCAGCGGATGGGCTCGAAGGGCAGGGAGAAGATCGAGAAGTACTTCGACGTCGAGAGGGTCGCCAAGAATCTGGCAGAGGTCTACGAGTCACTGGTCTAGTCGATTACTTCCAGGTCAACGGGCTCTCCGTACAGATCGAAGGCCCGCCAGGAATCCTTGTCGAAAGGGACGCCAGTTATTATGTGGATGTACCCGAACTTCTGGAAGAGAGCTATGTCCGCTTCGGAGGGACTTATGCTTCCCGACGGATGGGAATGAACCGTTCCGACAACCGTGAAATCGATGGGAAGCATGTGCAACTGGAATATGGCCGACCTCGAACCCGACAGCGTGCCCGGGAGTAGCATGATCTCCGTGATTACACCCTCCTCCGCCCTGAGGATGGCCCCGAACTCGTTTGGATGGATATCCCTCGAAGCCTCAAGAATCATTTCAATGGTCTCTCTCTTAATCGCCCTAGCCCTCTTCCTTTTGAGCGGCATCACTGCACCATCAGCTTCTCTCTGATTCTCTCGTAGAAGTCCTCGTGGAAGCGTACGAACCTGGCCTTGTTCTCCGATACCCCAATCCTGACCTCCTCATCACCGTTCAGGTCGAACTCCACCTGACCATCGAGGACCAGCTTGCACGGCTTGGGATCGGAGATGCGCAGCGAGACCTCGCTCTGCGCGGGGATTATCAGCGGTCTGACGGAGAGTTTGAACGGCGCGATGGGAACCATCACGATCGCCTCGACTCTCGGGTCAATGATGGGCCCGCCAGCGCTCATCGCGTAGCAGGTGGAACCTGTAGGGGTGGCGATTATGACTGCATCCGCCCTGATGTTCTCGGCGGGCTGCCCGTCAATCTCTATCGAAAAAGCCCTCATCTTCGCTATGTGCGCCGTGTTCAGGACCGCCTCGTTCGTGCAGTCCGGAACCCGTTCTCCGTTGACCTGGGTCTTCAGCTTCAGCCTCTCGTCGATCTCGTAGTCTCCAGTGACTATCTTGTCAAGGCCCTTCTCAATCTCGTCCACACGAATCTCCGTCAGGAATCCTAGAACACCGGCGTTGATGCCGAATATCGGGGAGGAATTCCTCTGAAGCGTGGAGAGAATGGTCCCGTCCCCGCCGATTGCGACAACGACATCCGCATCTATCTCCTCCAAGGGAGAACCTTCCCTGCCGATCTTCTTCGCCAGATTCTCGTCCAGCAATACCTCGTGGTCCGGCTCCAGATAGTTCAGGACGCGGTTCGCCAAAGCGATTCTCCGCTCAATCTCAGGATTGCAGGAAATACCAAACTTCATCCCAGAACCTCCAATACTCTCTCATCTCCAATGACCATGAAATTCGACCTTGACGAAATGTCGAAGTCCATCTCCAGTCTCCGACCATCCAGGTCAAGGGTCTCCCCGCCAGCTTCTCTTACGATGAGTGCGCCCGCCGCGATGTCGATTATCCTCAGCATGGCGTCGCAATCCACATAGTACAGGTCGGCCTGGCCGCTGGCGATGTAGCACATCTCAAGGGAAGCGGCTCCAAATGAGCGTGCACGTCTGGCCTTCGCCGCTATCTCAAACGAGCGGGGATGAGCGAGTTTTCCGATGTAGACTATGAACAGGGACTTCTCTGGGTCGAAAGCCGCGGTCCTGATTCTCTCGCCGTTCAGGAAGGCACCCTTGCCCTTCTCAGCATAATACGCATCGCCGTCTGTGAGGTTCCTCACGAGCCCGTACTTCACATCGGAGAGACAGCTCTCGCCAACCGCCATGGAGATCGAATAGAACGGCGTACCCAGCAGGGCATTGAACGTCCCGTCCACCGGGTCGAGAACCAGGGTCATGTCGGCCCCGTTGTCGATGAATTCCGACTCCTCGCTCAGAATGTTCAGAGGGATGTTCTCCCGCTCGACCTTCTCTATGACCACCCTCTCCGCGATTTCGTCTATCCTGGAGGTGGGTGTCCCGTCCGCACCCATGCCAACCTGCTTTGAGAAATCTGTTCCTGAGGATGACCTCAGTGTCCTGTAGACCTCCTCGGCCGTCTCGAAAAGGAACTCCTTCACATTCTCTGTAATCGACTCCATCCTTAAATCATTAGTCCTGCGACCGAGCTGCATGCCGACTTTGGACTCGGGTCATCGGCGGGGCATGCTTCATTAGATTTATATAGAAGAACAAACATAGCAACCTAGAATTCATCTAGAAAGGGGTGAGAAACAATGATGACAGGAACCACACCAGTGCTGGTGTTGAAAGAAGGAACGAGAAGAGAAAGGGGAAAGGGAGCTCAGCTCAACAACATCGCCGCCGCCAAGGCTGTGGCCGATGCGGTCCGCTCAAGTCTGGGTCCGCGAGGGATGGACAAGATGCTCGTGGACAGCATGGGCGATGTCGTCATCACCAACGACGGTGTGACGATACTGAAGGAGATCGACATCGAGCACCCGGCGGCCAAGATGCTCGTGGAAGTGGCGAAGACGCAGGACGAAGAAGTCGGAGATGGGACCACGACCGCAGTGATTCTGGCGGGCGAGCTGCTGAAGAAGTCAGAGGACATGATTGACCAGAACGTCCACCCGACCATAATCGCTGGAGGATATAGGATAGCCGCAGACAAGTCGGTCGAGGTCCTCTCCAAGATCGCGAAGAAGGTCGACATCAAGGACAAGAAGCAACTGAGAGAGATCGCGGCCACGGCGATGATTAGCAAGAGCGTCGGGTCGCACCGAGATGTGCTTGCCGACATCGCTGTCAAGGCGGTCACGATGGTCGCAGAGAAGACAGAGGACGGAAGATGGTCGATCGACGATGATAACATCCAGATCACTAAGAAGCAGGGAGCTGGCGTCGCCGATTCAGAGCTGATTCCTGGGATAATCGTGGACAAGGAGAGGGTTCATCCCGGCATGCCGAGGAGCGTGAAGAAAGCGAAGATCGCACTGCTCGACTCAGCAATGGAAGTCAAGAAGACGGAAATCGACGCGAAGATTCAGATCACCGATCCGACGCAACTCCAGGCATTCCTGAATGAAGAGGAGAACATGCTGAAGGGCATGGTGGCCAGGGTCAAGAAGTCTGGTGCGAACGTCCTCTTCTGTCAGAAGGGCATCGATGACCTTGTGCAGCACTACCTATCCAAAGAGGGGATCTATACTGTGCGCAGGGTCAAGAAGTCGGACATGGAGAAACTCGCCAAGGCGACCGGTGCGACGATCGTATCGAAGATCGACGAGCTGAGAAAAGGAGACCTTGGGTCCGCAGGCGAGGTCTACGAGAAGAAGATAGGCGACGATGAGATGACATTCGTGACCGGATGCAGGAACCCGAAAGCCGTGTCCGTCCTTCTCCGAGGCGGGACCGAACACGTCGTCGATGAGCTTGACAGGTCCTTCGAGGATGCCATTAGCGTCGTCGGAATAGCGATTGAGGACGGGAAAATGGTAGCGGGCGGAGGTTCCGCGGCGACTGAGATTGCGCTTGCACT
>JAGMCJ010000010.1 GCA_023129265.1 Thermoplasmata archaeon
CTCGCGGAGAGGGAGGACTGCCTGCTGTGGACGGCGGACGGGGCGCTCCTGGAGAGATTGCCGAAGAGCACGGTTTCGACCGGAGCCCTTCTCGAGGCGTTCGCGGGGGAATGATTGCGGAGAGCTAGGGAGCTTGTGCCGCTCGAGGAGTGCGTGCGGATGCATAACGAGTGAGCAGCGCGATCCTCCCAGTGACCTAGACCTCCTCCGGTCTCCTCACCTCGATCTCCTTTGTCTTCCGGAAACTCTCGTCCCTCGTGACCAGAATGTAACCATGGCATTTGCACGTGGCGGCGATGATGGCGTCCGGGAGCTTCGTTCCGTACCGGCCTCTGAGCGATGCCGCCTCCTTCGCTATTCGGAGACTGACATCCTTGAGCGCAAAGTTGCCTATCGACCTGAGGTCGAGGAGGAACCTGTCGCCCCTCTCTTCCTCGCCCGCCGAGTAGAATCCGCTCAGTATCTCGGCGGCGCATATCACGGAGGTGGCGCCCTCGAACTCACCCTGATGGATCCTGTCGAGAACCTCCTTTGAGCGTTGGTGGTCCCGCTCCTTGTTCAGGATGGCCACGAAGACGTTGGTGTCTATGAGAAGCTTCATGAGCCCCATTCTGCCCTGAGTCTTCTCTGATATTCGACGCTCTTCTCGAATATGCCGACGCCCAATCCCACCATGTCACCCACGGGATCCGCTTCCGCCCTTCTGACTATCACCTTGTCTCCGTCCGCCTCGAAGATGACCTTCTCTCCCTTCCTCATCCCCAACATCTTCCTCATGCGGACGGGAATCGTGACCTGTCCTTTCTCGGTCACGGTGCTCTCATCCATCGATACCACCATTAGGTATTACTGATTGGTAATACTTAAAGGTTTTCAGCCAAATGCTCAAGAGTGGACACTCTTCCCGAGGTTCGCCGGGAGGTCCGACGAGCCGGAGGAAAGGGTCTGGACGCCCGCACGGGTGGGTGCTGAGGCATCTTCTCAAACAGGGCGAGGCGCAGGACGTGCTCGACGCCGCGAGGCGGGCGGGGCGGGAGCTGGTGACGCTCGAGGAATGCATGCGGATGCAGAACGAATAGGACGCGCGACTTCATCGAGCGCAACGGCGACCTCTAGAATCAGATGGCCGATGGGTTCCGAGCGACCCCGACATTACTACACGACGATATCGATTTATACTCTCCAAGCCTTAGTCGGATGAGGTGGATGGAATGCCGAATCTCACGGTGAGGAAGGTCTCCACGATCGTGCGGGACTACTTCGATGAGGTCAAGAGGAGCAAGTTCATCTTCGACGTTCTCTCCGTGAGCTATGATGAGGGTGAGGGTTGGGAGGTCCTCTGCGCGGTCTCGAACGTGTTTGACGAAGAGCCGCGGGTCTACAGCGTCGTCGTCGATGATGAGAGCGGGGAAATAGCGAATGTCTCGGAAACCGAGGAGACGTAGACCGATTCTTGTTGATTCCAGCCCTCTGCTCCTTCTCCTCGTGGGGACCTATGAGAGGGGTCTTGTCGAGCGATTCAAGAGAACGAGAGGATATACTCGCAATGACTTCGATCTCCTTGTGCAGTTCCTTGCAGGTAGGAGGGTCATCGCCACACCGGGGGTGCTCGCAGAGGTGTCGAACATGGCAATGCAACTCCGGCGGGAGGAGTTCAACAGGCTTGTCGAGAGGAACATCGATGGGCTGAGGCGCATGGGCGAGATCCACGTAGCGAAGGACATCGTCATCGAGGCGCCCGAGTTCAGGAAGGTGGGCGCTACCGACACGTCCTTGCTCCTCGCCGCACGGGAAAACGACTGGGAGATTCTGACTTCGGACCATCCGCTCTGCTCGAGATGCCGGAACGAGGGCATTGAGGCCACTCACATGATGGAGCTTCAAACGAGGGCTGAGCAGTTCGCGTAACCGCTCACCTTTGGTGTGACCTCCCGCCTGGACTTGAAGGTGCCTCACGTGCAGCTTATCGATGGGGTTCTCCGAGTCTTCCTAAGGCCGTTGGGACACTTTGTCAGTGACATCGGGCACGTTCGCCGCCGTGAGCAGGGACCTCGTCACTCTCGAGGAGTGCATGCGGCTGCATAAAACGAGTGATCACACCCTCTCGAGGTAGGCGATCCTCTTCCTCGGGTGACAGTACAATGCCATGTTCAAAGCCATCAGAAGATCCATCCCCAGAATGCTTGGAGCCCTCCGCACCGAATCACGGGTCCCGAGGGCCCGCTTGCGCCCTTCCCTCACGGGCATGTGATACAGTAGCTCGATGTCCGCAAGGATGACCTCTCCCGCTCCGAAGATTATGGTGATGTCCTTCACCAAGCGGGTCCTGGTTCTCCCGCCGATACCAACGATGGGCCTTCCGTGGTATCTCGCGAGGTCCCTCGAACTGAGCCCGAGCGATCTGACGTCCTTCTCACCTAGGCTGGACACCACCGACCCCGTGTCGACGATGAACCGGACGGGACCGCACTTCCGGCTCAGTCCGCAGGCGACATGCGTGTCGAGCTCAACAATCCCGTTCTCCCTCACAGAAAGAGGATATCTCAACCCACCCCTCCGATGGCAATACTCTAGAATATCCAGATGACGTCCTCTTTCGTTATCAGGTCGACGGCAAAGGTCGAGAAGACGTCCTGCTTGAACTTCCTCCTGAGCTGACGGAAAAGACCATCCAGGCTCTTCCCTGAGGCCTTCACCTCTCCGTCAGAGACGGCGACGTATCTGTCCGCATATCGCTCCCTCAACAGCGAGACGTGCTCTCTCAGCCAATCCTCGTTCCCTCTCTTCGCTTCTATCCTGCGGGCGATCTCCGACATGGACGGACTGTACTCCGGAACCGAATCCGCACGTCTCATATTCCCATCCTTCTCTGGGTCTTTGTGGACCGCATCGCATACATGGGACTGGGATGATATCAGCCTTTCGATTTGACAAATCATCCGTCGATGCTGGCCATCCGGGCAGATGAGGGGGCTCGCCAATTCCCTTGTCGCAGACCCTGAGCCTCCGCACTTGCATCCTAATCGAGGACTGCATTGGCACGGGAAGATATGGATTCTGAAGAATGTGAAGCAAGGAGTTCGTGACCCTCGAGGAGTGCATGAGGCTGCAGAACGAGTGAGTGAGCAGCGAGTCGTAAACGAGTAGTTGGAGACACGAAACAGCAAGAACGACTGTAGCTACTGTAATAGTCCTCACTGACCCATTCTTGCCCTATTGCACTAGTAGTCATTGACCCACTCTTATGCTATTGTAATAGGAGACATGGCCCCGCGGGGACACCGTCGAGTCGAAGCGCCGTGCTCAGAGGGGATGGCAGCTTGATTTGTCACTTCGAAAAACCTTATCTCATTGAAGCACCTTGACACACTGTCAGCGAGAGATGCAAATGAAGAGCACGACCGAGTGGATCGTCGACCGGGCGAGGGAGTTCATCGAGAGGAAGGGAGGCTACAGCTTCGTCCAGCTTAAGAAGGTGAGGGAGGACGAGAAGAAG
>JAGMCJ010000100.1 GCA_023129265.1 Thermoplasmata archaeon
TTAAATGATTTTAGGATACCACACAGATGGTTGGGAGGGCCGGGACCGAGAATTCCAGAACCTCAGCCATTTCTGCAGTTCGTTTGAACTCGGGACAAGGGATCCACAGTCCCTGAGGATAACCAGGCTACCCCACCCCGGCCACTCAGCGTTTCATGGCGCACCTCGGATAAAGACTTTCCTCAGGCGGGACTTCCAGCTTCTTGCGATTCTCTTAAGGAAATCATGAATGTTTCTTCAGCGACTTGCCACTCAATCGTGTATCCATCTTCACCTTCTATGTTCTCTTTCGTCACGAAATCGAGGCTCCTCGAATTCGTTTCTTGAGCGATTCTCTCCCTCTGAGCCTCAAGCTCTGTAAGGAGACTCTCGCTCGCGGATATCTTGACGTCAACGCGATGCTTGTCTTCGAGTTTCATGTCCCTCCTCATTTCCAGAATTCTCTCGACTATCTCGGTCGTGACGGACTGTCCATCCGCTTCGTCGTCCTTGGCTCCTTCTGCCAATCCAGGAGAAGGCAACGAATCGTCTGCTTCTCGTGTTTGGGGGAAACTGACGTAGAGGCTTCCACCACTGAACTTCTGTCTCGCAACGTTGTCAGGCAACAGGATCTCGAATGACACCATGCTGGGCGTAATCTCCACGCTCTGTCCCTCGATTCCCAGGAAGTAAGCGCCTTTATCAAGCCCTCTCTTGACCTTCCACGCCGACTGGGATTTGAGCAGCGTCTCGATCTTCCTGGCCCAGAATCTGTACTTCCCCACGATCATGTCCAAATGGGGGATTGCCTCGATTTCGAGCCCGTCCCATTCATCGCCCACGGGAACCGTCTCCAGTCCCTCCATGTTGGCTTCTCCCCTTATCACTCTCTCGAAGGTTTCCACCGTTTCCTTAATCTCTTGAGTGTCTGGAAGCACGGCAACCAGAACGGGAACTTCCGAGCCCACTCCATTCTCAGATCGAGCCTTCGCGACCGCATTCGTGACCGCGTTGATGAGGGACAAATACTCCCTGAGCTTCTCCTCGTCCTCCAGCTCTCCCACTTCGGACTTGAGGATTTCCACACTGAGAGCGGAGAAGGCTTCGTCCCTGGTCGTACTCGGATGTGTCTCACCCTCCGCTGTTGGTAATGATGCAGCCACCTTGTCCCAGATGTCCTCGTAGCCCGTTTCCTCAATCTCCTTCGATATTTCGGAGATGAGCTCTTCGGCCTCGTCCCTGGCGAGAGTGGGTTCGGGGTATCTCCCAAGACCGAAGGCCCTGGATATCCCACTGTCTTCGAGGGCACCGAGTTCTGCACCTGGCAGTTCACTCATGAAGAGGAGCTTCCTTACGGTCTCTCGGATTCCCTCCAGTCCTTCCATGCTC
The DNA here is from genome assembly GCA_023129265.1 of Thermoplasmata archaeon. Taxonomy (GTDB): domain Archaea; phylum Thermoplasmatota; class Thermoplasmata; order RBG-16-68-12; family JAGMCJ01; genus JAGMCJ01. Next base: position 1,369 of record JAGMCJ010000100.1, read on the forward strand.
CCGTTCCAATCGTTGAGGGTGTCACCATAAGTTTGCTCTATCTCTTTCAGGATCTCGATTATGTAGAGCGATAATAGCCTGGGTTCATCCCCAATGACGACGGCGGCGAGGTGGACCGATTTCCCTCTCTCTATGAGAACCTTGCTGTCTCCGAAGTCGAGTTTGGTGAGTCCAGCGCTTCCGTGCCGTGAAAAGGAGTCCTTCACGAAGCTCTGAACCGCCCCGATCATGGTACTGAATGCCTTTTCGTCGAGATCTTCCCGGTACTTCCTGGATTCGCCCACGACCAGGTCGCCCCGATTGTGTATCAAGAAGACATCCTCAACAAGATACGTACCGGACTTCTCGATCTTCAGATTCTCTTGGGCATATGTCTCGTAGTTCTTGTCGTCAAAGGGACGCCTGTAGGAAATGCTGGCATCGATTGGGATGTCACCCGACTTCTTGGGCTTTATGCCCACATCGAGGTGCTTCTTCTGATTGACATCTATCTCGGATATGGGTTTGAGACCCTTCACTTCGAAATCACCGTCGAGCCTGACGTCAACGTCCTTCGCTTCCAGGTTTCCCCTATTCTCAACTTCAACACGATACTGGTTCCATGCATCGTCTTGAAATCCTTTCTCGGGCAGGCGGACAAAGAGCCTGGGCCTCCTGTCCTTGAGGAACTCGTCGATCTTGTTCCTAGCAGAATCCTCGGCTGCCTTAACGATGCGTTCCAATTCGTCTAGATTCCCTTCCTCCAGCACAGACCGAGCCTCAGAGGTCAACTGCGTTTCTTCTTCAACACGCAGACCAGCTTCCTTCGCCCTTTCCACCAGAGTGACGATTTCGGTGAGGCGTTTCTCGGCCTCGGCGAGGAGAAGCTTCTTCTTGATTCCCTCAACAGAGGATTCGAGCCGCTCAAGATAGGCCTCCATCTCGTCGATGTCGCCTGATTCGAGGACTCTCCTTGCCTCCTCCACGAGGTCATTGACCTCGGTGACGTCGAAGCCGACTTCATGAGCCTTGGATGCGACGGAGGCTAGTGAGTCAATTCTCTTTCGGACCTCGGCCTTCCAGCGTTTCTTCCTCGACTTCTCTATGACTCCTCCCGCAGAGGCGAGTAGCTTTGAGACCTCATCGAGATCAGAAGACTGGTAGGACGATTCGGCAGATCTCAGAAGGCGCTGGGCCTCGAAGACGTCGAGACCTTCCTGCTTCGCTGCCTCCACAAGAAGTCTTGCTTCGCGCAGGTCCTTCTCGGACTCGAGTCTCTGGATCTCCAGGCCGCCCCTGCTTATGAGGTCCTTTATCCTTTCGATTACAGATGTGATTGTCGAAAACTCCCCGCTGTTTATCGCTTGCGTAGCTATCTCAAACAGCTCCTCTGCTTCATCCATCTTTATTCCGAGCTCGGAGGCCTTTTCCACGATTACCCTGGCGGCTGCAAGCTCGTCCTCGACCATTGCTATGTGCTGGACTCTCGCCGAATTGGCACTGTCCTCCGCCTCTCGAACGAGGTCCCAGGCCTTCTTCCAGTCTTGCCTGTCCATGTTTTCCATGGCATCCCGGATTATGGTCTCGGCCTCCGTGATGTTCGCTCCCGCCTTCTTCGCTTCATTTATGGCGCCAATCGTCCGAACAACGGCGCTCTTCTCAAGTCCGACGAGGTCCGCGCCAGCTGCGTCGGAGACGTACATCAGCCTCCTGATTATCTCATCTATCCCCTCGAGCTCCGTGAGCATACCGCTCCAGCCCTCCAGAACATCACCGTACTCCCCTTCGATCTCGCCTATTATCTCGACCATGTGAAGGGGCAGGAAGACGGGTTCATCTCCCGCTACAACGCAGGCGACGTATACGTGAGGCCCTCTCTCGATGACAATCATGTTGTCGCCGAAGTCGAGTCTTTTGAGCCCCCCTTCACTTCTCTTCCTGAAGGAATCCTTGACGAAGTCCTGCACAATGGTAAGCATGCCGGAGAAGATGTCCTCGTCGATGTCCTCGCGGTACTTCCTTGTCTCATGTCCTATCAGCCTCCCGTCGTTATGGACAAGGAAAACGTCCTCCACCACATAGGTCCCATATGACTTGATGGAGAGCTGCTTCATCTCGTCGTGGCTGAAGACCTGATTATCAAAGGGCCTCTGGTAGGAGACTGACAAATCGACCGGAATATCTCCTTCCTTCTTGGGTTTGACTCCCACCTCTATCGTCTTCTTCTCATTAGGATCTATCTTTGGGATAGTCTCCAGGCCCCTGACTTCGAAATCACCGTCGAGCTTGATGTCGACCTTCTCGGACCTGAGGTTACCCTCGTTGATTATCTCTAGTATCAAGCGATTCCACACATCCGCCTGGAATCCCTTCGTGGGCATGTTGACGAAGAGCTTCGGGTACTTGTCTTTGATGAAGTCCTGAATCTTCTTTCCCGCTGACACCTCCGCTCTCCGAATGAGGTCCTTCGCCTGCACAATCTCTTGCTTCCCCAGATACTCGTCTGCCATGCCAAGGAGGGACTGGGCGTGTTCGATGTCGATACCCAAAGCCTTGGCTCCCGCAATCATCGTGGCTATTCCCTGGCTCTTGGCTCCGAACCGCTCAATGATCTTCTCCTTCTCAGCCTCCCCCACGACGTCTCGAATCCTTCTGGAAAGCTCCATGACGGCATCGTAGTTCTCGTCGAAGAGCGCCTCTCTTGCCTGTTTCAAGAGTCCCTTTGCCTCTGAGACCTCGGCCCCGAGTCTCTCAACGTCGTCGATGGCAAACGATGCGCCTTCCAGTTCGTCCTGAGCCTTGGTCGTGATGTACAGCCTCTTTGCCTTCTTGGCGGACAGGTCAACCTTGGGAACGTAGGCCTCGACCTTCTCGAATTCCCCCTTCTCGAAGTCGTCGGACGCCTTGCGGTAGAGGGTCTCGGCTTCCTCCACGCTCAGACCTACCTTCTTCGAATCGGTGATTATCACTTCCATTCTGAGGAGGCTGCCCTTGGCCAGGTCAACGACTCTCTCCTTCTTTGCCCGGTCAACTAGATTCCGTGCAATCTCAGCGTACTGGAGTGCTTCGTCGATGTGGCCCTCCTCGAGAGCTCTGAGCCCGTTTCTGACGGTTTCTCCTGCGCTTCCGATGTTGAGGTTCTCCTTCCTGGCTTCTTCTGCCTCCTTCTTCGCCTTTTCCAGGAGGTCTTTTGCAGCAATCGTGAGCGACTCCTTCAGACCGAGTGCCATCTCTTCGATTTCGGAGAGTATGTTCTCGGACTTGGCGATGTCTCTCTCCTGGAAGGCCTGCCTTGCTGCCTCGAACAAATCCTCGACATAGGAGATGTCGACTCCGACCTTTCGAATCTCGTCAACGATCTCCCTGATGTCCCTCAGCTTCTTGGACACACCAAGCATTTGAATGGGAATGTCCTCATCCGTGGCCCCGAGTTTCCTCTTCTCCTTCGTGAGCCATGTTCTCAGCTGAGACACATATCTGCGAGCGCGCGCATTGTCGCCCTTCTCCAGAGCTTCGCGTGCTTTCGCGGCTATGCCTTCGGCTCGCGTGATGTCAACCTCGATCGACTTGATGTACTCTATCTCCTGGCACATCGATTCAAGGGATCCCTCCATTTCCTTCCGGCGCATTGCCTGATTCGCCTGTTTCCGAGCCTCTTTCGTCAGAGCCTTCACGTCATCGAATTCCCGCTTCTGCAGAGCTCTTTTGGCCTGGCGGATAGTCTCCTCGACTTCGCCTGCGTCTGCCCCTGTAGCTCTCGCTGAGTGCAGGGATTTCTCCGCGTTCTCGACAAGGCCGGAGGCTCTCTTGAACCGCTTGACCTCGTTGACCTCGGTGCGGGCCAGCTTCAGATATTCCTGGACTTCCCCATAGACCGTCCTTTCAAGAGCTTCTTCTGCGCTCCTGAAGTACTCCTTGGCGACATCGACATCCGCCCCGATTTCGTAGGCATAGTCGAGCTTCGGCTTGAAGTTCAGAATCATCTGGCGGGCCCTTCTCTTCCTCTTTGCCTCTGTGGCTTCCTTCCTCGCCTTTCTGACGAACTCGACAACATCGCCGTAGATGCCGTTGTCGAGAGCCGTCTCCGCCTTCTTGACGAGGTCATAGGCTGCGTTGACGTCTGCACCGAGCTCCCGAGCCTTATCGACGATGAGCCTGGCATTGAGGATCGTGAGTTCCTTCTTCCTTCTCTCATTGGCCTCTTTCGATTTCCGAAGAAGGATCTTTGCCTTGCTCTCCGCCTCCTCGAAGTTCCCTTCTGACATTATCCTTCTCACGTGGTCCAGTGCCACGTGGATACTGGCAACCTCCGCACCACTCTTCCTGGCGGCCCTCAACGCTTTTTCCACGCTGGAGATGAGCAGTAGGGCGCGCTTTTTCGCCACACCAGGTCCACTTTTCCTTCGAGGAGTCCCCTTCTCCCATGTCTCAGCGATGGAATGACCGCAATAGTTGCAGAATCTGCTATCCGCTTCCAGCTTCGCCTCGCAGTGGGGACAGACTATTCTGTTCTCATCTCCCATCGAATCGCACAGCCCCTTACCTCAATAAGTTGTTGGAGGCCGTGTATAAAGGTGACTGCCTTGTTATCAGATTTGATACTCCCAGGCGTTCCGAACGGGAGCTCTTTTGACGGGAGAAAAGGATTGTAGGAATGCATCCCTTGAGGTCGATGATGATTAGTGACGTTAACCTTGAACAAGGTTAACCGTCAGAAGAGTCGTCGGGTCCTGTCGAATGCACTGTCAGGATTAACCACAAACATGGCTAACCCAAGTCTACCAGCTTGCGAAGAACGACTGGCCGCAGTGCATAAGTGTTATATAGGCCCGCTATCATGTGAGTGACGCGCTCTGCCTTGGCCAGACGCTATGGGTGAACGCAGAACCCAGCGACACGCCCCTTGGCTTTTTGGGGACGTACTTGAGGCGCCACGGTCAAGGGTTCAACCTGGAGCGAATCGGAGAGGCAAGAATGCCAAAAAGACACAGGCCCAGGCATGGCTCTATGGGGTATTCCCCCCGTAAGCGGGCCGCGAGTGAGGTCCCGAGATTCTCATCTTGGCCCGACGTTAGCGATGGTCCTAGAATCCAGGGATTCGCGGGGTACAAGGCCGGAATGACTCACGCGCTTGTCGTGGACTATAGGAAATCCAGCACAACTGCTGGCCAGGAGGTTCAGATTCCTGTCACTGTCATCGAGGTCCCTCCGATGAAGGTCGCTGCCGTACGACTGTACAAGGACACTCCTTACGGCCTCAAGACAATCACCGAAATCTGGTCCCAGAAGCTTGACAAGCATCTGAAGAGAAGGCTCCCGGTGCCGAGCAAGTACGACACAGACAAGGCTTGGAAGGAGGTTGACTCGGCTAAGGTGGACGAGGTCAGACTACTCGTGTACACGCAGCCATACCTTGTCACTGGCGTTCCCAAGAAATCGCCTGAGATCATGGAGAACCGAATCGGTGGAGGAACGGTTGAGGAGAGACTCGAGTACGCGAGGAAGATCATTGGCACGGAGATCAAGATTCAGGATTTCACCCGAGAAGGGGACGTCGTTGACGTCGCAGCCGTGACGAAAGGCAAGGGCTTTGGCGGGCATCACAAGAGGTGGGGAACGAAGCTCCTCTCGCACAAGGACAGCAAGAAGCGAAGAGGGGTCGGAACGACCGGAACCTTCAGACCGGGTTACACGAGACCGACTGTCCCCCAAGCCGGACAGGTTGGATACCATCAGAGGACAGAGTACAACAAGAGAGTCCTCAAGATAGGGAAGAACGGAGAGGACATCACGCCGAAAGGAGGATTCCTTTCGTACGGTCCCTTGAGGAATGGTTACGTCCTCCTCCACGGTTCGGTCCCAGGTCCAGCAAAGAGACTTGTGAGACTGAGGAACGCGATAAGACCCACCTTTGAACCGGTTGACAAGGTCGATCTTGAGTACATATCAACAACATCGAAGCAGGGAGCTTGATGGCGAAGAAGAGGAAGGAAAACGAAGTGAATGTCTACTCAGTCGAGGGCAAGGTAGTCAGGACCATCGAGCTTCCGGGAGTGTTCATGACCGGCGTCAGGACTGACTTGATACGTAGGGCGGTTGTGTCAGCTCAGGCCAACAGACGACAGTCATACGGTCCAAATCCCATGTCGGGCATGAGGCATGCGGTCTCCACGTGGGGAAAGGGCCGGGGAGTCTCCCGTGTCCAGAGGATAACAGGGCAGCGCACGGCGGCACAATCTCCGGGCACCGTTGGCGGCAGGAAAGCGCATCCGCCAAGACCTGGCCATGACTGGTCGAAGAAGATAAACAAGAAGGAGAGGGTGATGGCGAGGGCTTCGGCTCTCGCCGCCACCAAGGACGTGGGGCTCGTATCCAAACGCGGACACGTCTTTGACGCTGACTTGACGCTTCCAGTAGTCGTCGAGGATGACATCGAGCTCCTGAAGACGACACAGGAAGCCGTTGAACTTCTCAAGTCCATCAACGTTTTCGATGATGTGCTCCGTGCGAGGGAGAGGAAGATTCGAGCGGGTCGCGGAAAGATGAGGGCGAGGAAATATAGGCGGCCCACGAGCATTCTCGTTGCCCTCTCATCCAGCTCTGAATCAAGCCGCGCATTCACCAACATCCCGGGTGTGGACGTCTCCACTTCGAGGCATCTGAACACGGAGATACTGGCTCCAGGAGGAGAACCAGGAAGGCTCGTCCTCTTCAGTGAGAGCGCTCTGGAGGAGGTGAGAGCATGGTAAAGGGTAGCGAGTTCGAGATTCTCCTGCATCCCTACGTTACGGAGAAAACGATGACTGGCATCGATGGCACAGCGAGGCAGGACCTCAAGGATGGGAACAGACTGGAGTTCTTGGTGAAGAGATCCGCGACCAAGAAGGAGATCAAGGAGGCCTTCGAGAGCCTCTTCGAGGTCAAGGTGGAGAAGGTCAACACGAAGATAAGAAAGGATGGAAAGCACGCTGTGATAAAGCTCAAGGAAGGCTACTCCGCAAAGGACGTTGGCGACCGGATTGGAGTGTTCTAGATGGGGAAGAGACTGAGAACGCAGAGAAGGGGCAAGGGCTCCCGCACGTACTCCTCACCCAGCCATCGGCACAGGGGAACGGTTCTCCTGCCCAAGATGGATGACCTTGATGGAGTGGTCGTGGACCTCGTCCATTCCCCGGGCCACACCGCCCCGCTCGCCAAGGTAAGGTTCGGTGAGAAGGAAGTGCTCATGCTTGCCTCCGATGGACTGCAGGTCGGTGAGACCGTCAGCATCGGGAAGATCTCGGTGGAGCGAGGTCATGTCCTCCCACTGGGTAGGATCCCAGAGAGCACCCTCGTCTTCAATGTGGAGTCCAAGCCGGGAGACGGAGGCAAGTTCGCCCGCTCGGCCGGAACCGCCGCCATGGTCGTCAGCCACGGTGCGAGGACGGTCATCAGGCTACCATCAGGGAAGTACAGGTCGTTCGATTCGAAATGCAGAGCCACTGTCGGCGTCGTTGCCGGAAGTGGAAGAGGAGAGAAACCCTTCGCAAAGGCAGGTAAGAAGGTGAACGCCTACAGGAGCAGAGCGAAGGCCCCATTCAGGACAAGCGGGGTTGCGATGAATCCTGTGAGCCACCCCCACGGAGGAGGCAGCCACCAGCATGTGGGCAAGCCGAGCACAGTCTCGGCCAATGCACCGCCAGGAAGAAAGGTTGGAAGGTTGTCCCCTAAGAAGAAGAAGAAGAGGTGATGAAATGGCAAAGACAAAGACTTCAGGTTCCTCAAAAGCCGCCAGAAGGCGTATGAGAAAGAAGAAAGGTGCGATTGAGATTCGAAGGAAGAAGGAGTTCGCCTACAGGGGATACAGCCTTCCAGAACTGCAGGAAATGCCCCTCGACCAGTTCGTTGAACTGCTGCCAGCAAGAGCGAGAAGGACCATCAGGAGAGGGTTCAATGACGAGCAGAAGACATTCGTGGATAAGATTAGAGCGAACGAGAAGGAAGTGCTGAGAACTCACAGAAGAGAGATAATCATCCTTCCTGACTTTGTCGGAAGGAGGATAGACGTTTACAACGGGAAAGAGTTCGTCAGAGTCGACGTCAAACCAGAGATGATTGGCCACTATCTCGGCGAGTTCGCCCTCACCCGGAAACCCGTGAAGCACTCAGGCCCGGGCGTGGGAGCTACACGATCATCCAAGTACATGCCACTGAAGTAGGAGGAGAATGATGGGTTACACCGCAGCGCCAGAAGAAGAAGACATCGCAAAGGCGATCGGGAAGGAGATTCCAGTATCACCGAAGAAGTCGGTCGAAGTGTGCAGAGCACTGAGGGGAATGAATGTCGAGGACGCAAAAGAACTCCTCGAGGAGGTTATCGAGAAGAAGACGATCATCCCCTACAGAAGATACAAAAAGACGATTTCCCACAAGAAGGGCGGGGTTGCGGGAGGATACCCAGTTCGCGTTGCCAAGGCCATACTCAAGGTTCTCGAGGATGCGCAGTCAAACGCGGAGATGAACGAACTCGACCCAGAGACAATGAGAATCGAGGTCATCGCGGCCCATCGCGGACGACGGACCGAGGGATTCAAGGCGAGGGCGCGGGGAAGGAGCACGAAATGGGACAAGGAGAAGGTCAACATCGAGGTCATACTCAGGAGCGAGGAGGAATAGGTTGGCGAACGAGAGAAAGATCGTGGAAGAAAAAATCCGCAGGATACTCCTGAAGGAGTACCTCATGGCCAGGACACGGAGAGCGGGATTCGGCGGTCTAGACATTC
>JAGMCJ010000101.1 GCA_023129265.1 Thermoplasmata archaeon
GATACAGCAAGAAGGTGATGGAGCACTTCATGAACCCGAAGAACGTGGGTTCGATGGACGACCCAGACGGGCACGGGAAGGTCGGGAACCCCGTCTGCGGGGACCTCATGGAGATCTTCATCGAGGTGAAGGACGACAAGATTGAGGACATCAAGTTCCAGACGTTCGGCTGCGGTTCGGCCATCGCGACGAGCAGCATGGTGACCGAGATGGCGAAGGGGATGCATGTGGACGAGGCGATGAAGATTACGCGTAACGACGTGGCGGACGAGCTGGACGGCCTCCCGCCCGTCAAGATGCACTGCTCGAACCTTGCGGCGGATGCGCTTCACGAGGCCATCAAGGACTACAAGCGCAAGAAGGGTGAGCCAATCAAGTAGGAGTGCGAATGTGGGGATGACTGCGCATGCAACGTCATCGAGTTTGATGAGGAGCCCAAGGCTACCCCGTCTGTTGCGGGGTCCCGATGAAGCGGGTGAAGTAGGGTAGTCACTCAAGGCCCTCTAGTCACTGTTTTCCAGATGTGGAGCTAGCGGACCTCAAATCCCCAGTTTCCACCGAAACGTTTATCTGGCTCCGATTACAAAGTTTACTAACTGCAGGCGAAAGTCTGCAGGAGGACAAAACTTGGAAAGAGCCTGGAAAAGGAATGAGGTAGCCGTGTCTCCGGTTATCGCGACCATATTGATGGTGGCGATCACCGTGGTACTCGCAGCTGTTTTGTACGTGATGGTATCCATCCTGATAATCCAACCGGGTGGAAACGAGCCGAACGTTCAGTTGACGGAGGACTCGATAGGTACCGACAAGTGGAAGGTCGCGGTGGTCGCCGTGTCCGACGTTAGGGACCTAGAGGACTTCAAAGTGATAATCAGAGAGAACCAGTCGACGGTCGAGGTCATGGACCCACTAATCCAAAAAGCCTCCGGTGAATATCTGTTCACTGACCTGGACAGCGGTGGCAAACTGAGCATCGGGGACTACTTCACCGTCACGTGCAAACCTGAGAGCGAATACGAGCTGATCGTGTTCTGGAGAGACTCTGGCAACGTAAGGGGAAGTGTAAGCTGGGAGACCTAGGCACTCCCCCTCTCTCTATTTTTTTGTCCTCTGAGAGTATGCCACCCCTCTTCCAGGCTCTTCGGAAACACCCAGGCACCTCCAGAGGACTGGTCATCGGCAAGCACCACCGTCGCACGAGCGGGACACGCCGAGCAGTAAACAGAAACAAACCACCCCTGCTGGCCGCGATCTACTGCTTCGGCGTGGATGTCGAGCAAGTACGGCAGAGTATCTGCTTGGCCGAGCCCGCAACGTGTGACCTGCACACCGCCCGTTGACATGCCTCACACATGAAGAATGCCCGCTTGCCGCAGTCATGGCACTTCTCCTTGAACGGGAGCGTCAGGAAGTTGACCATGATCCCGTCCCATCTCTTGGAGAAGAACTCCATCGGTGTTCTCTTCAATCGGATTAGTATGAGAACCGCCGCCAGAGTCCCGAGGACCAGGAACACTGGACCTATCACACTGTAGATGACGAAATCCGATACGTATGGAGAGACGGAAATCTGAGCGGGAAGAAATGGCGCGAGCACGGGAACCGGCCAATTGGAGCCTATGATGTCGGCCCCCAGGTGGGCAACGAACCCCAGCAGGATTACGGAGAACCCCAGCCTCTTTTTTTCCAGGAAAAGGGCAAGGACGAGCGACACGAGTACTCCGAAAAGGAGCGTGTGCCCGAACGTGTGGTGCACGGCCTGGAACAACTGCTCGTCGAACAGAACCGGGATGCCGTCGATGTCCGGGATGACCCCCGCGAGCAGGCAGAATCGGCGGGTTCGGACGTCTACGTTGAAGCTGTTGGCGATCACCCAGGCAATGAGCGCGTGGTTCAGGGGATCCATGGGATCGTGACTTAACAGCTCCCACGGTATTAATCGTTCCCGTCCGGAGCGTCGGTGATGACGATGTAGTCGATCTCCTGAGCTCTGACGCTGTCAAGGACGAAAAGAGAAGCTAGAGACGCGAAGGCGAATGCCATCAGTAGCGTCAGAATCAGAGCCTGCCCACGAACTCTTTGAGATTTCTTCACGCGAATCCCCTCTCAACCCAGTGTCCAATCAATTGGGCTTGGAGATACAAATAAAGATTGGAGCGACATTCAATATTTCGTCTGGCTAAAGCCCGAGGCGGTAGATGACGTCCTCCTGTTCGATTTCGAACCCCACGGACTTGTAGAGGTCGAAGGCCTTCATGTTCTCCTGGCCCACGCCGACGTAGAGGGTGTCCATGCCCTGGTCCCGGAGCCACTTCATTCCATTCGCGAGGAGGGCTCTGCCCACGCCTTTTCTTCTGTGCCTCCTCGTGACGCCGAATCCGCCTATCCATCCCGCCCTGACGTTGTGCACCCTGTTGTATTCCTCCTCTATCTTGGAAATGCAGTATCCCACTACCGCAGCGCCCAGCTTGGCGAAGCTGATCCTGACGACATCCGATGTCGTGTCCTTCCACTTCTTGAGGGACTCCATCGTGTGCCGCGTGAAGTCGGGGTCCTCGGAGAAGGAGTCGTTGGAGATGGTCATCATGTCGGCCAGGTGCCGCTCGGTAGCATCCTTGAGGATGAAGTCCTCGAACTCCAGTCCCTCAGGGGTCTTTGGCGGGGGAACCCGCTCCCTGTTTATCATGATGTACTCGCGCTGGAAGTCCTCGAAGCCGAACTCCTCCAACACGACAAGTCGCCACTCGGTTCCCACGAGGTCGAAGAACCTTGCCTCCGCTACGCCCCTCTCCCGCAGGTACTCGAGGGCCCGCCTCATCAGCTCGTGCTCGATGCCCTTTCCTCTCTGGTTCTGCACGACCCATATGTTGACCCATCCGTCGTTCTGACCGTGCTCCAGGCGCCTCTTGATGACCCGGGCGCCGCCGTAGCCCATGGGGTTCCCGCCAAGCTCCACCAGCAAGTACCCCTTCGCCTTCCAATCATCGTGCTCGAAGGTCAGTTTCGCGTATTCCTCAGGGGTGTAGACGTCCCACAGGGGGTTGTCTTGGTTCGAGGTGTTGATGATGTCAACGAGGACCTCGACGTCGTCTATGGTCGGATGGCGGTACTCGATGCCCACGTCTGAAGGATTGAGCTGCCTCAGATAAGCCTTTTCATATAACAGCCTCATACCCGCTGAAGGGCAGGTAGTCGATTGGCGAAAGAGAAGCCGAAGGGCATGTCGGCGTTCACGGTCATCTGGAGCGGTCAGGTCGTCTCCCTTCTGGGCACCTCGATGACAGGCTTCGCCCTTCTGTTCTGGGTCTGGATAGAGACCCATTCGGCGACGGCCGCGGTCCTGATGGGCTTCTTCCAGTTCGTTCCTCTCCTTATAATGACGCCTGTCGCGGGAGCCTTGGTCGACCGCTGGGACCGAAAGAAGGCGATGATCCTCAGCGACCTGATCGCCGGTCTGGGCAGCGTGGCGATCCTGCTGCTCTACACGGCGGGCGTCCTCGAGGTCTGGAACCTCTATGTCATAGGGCTGTTCGTCGGCGCCTTTGGCGCATTCCAGTGGCCCGCGTTCTCAGCGGCGATCACCATGCTCGTGGGCAAGAAGGACTACGTCCGCGCGGATGGAATGATGGGTCTCGCCGGGTCATTGTCGATGATACTCGGCCCGCCAATCGCGGCGGTCCTCCTCGCGATGATAGACATCTCTGGAATATTGATGGTCGACATAGTCACCTTCTCCTACGCCATCGGCGTCCTGCTTCTGATACGCATCCCACAGCCGCCCGCGACAGAGGAAAAGGAGGTGAAGAGCATCTGGAAGGACTCCGTATTCGGTTTCCGATACATCTTTGGCCGGAGGCCCTTTTTCCTGCTGACCCTGACCTTCTTCACGTACAACCTGCTCAGTACATTTGGGGTGATGGTATTCGCTCCCATGGTCCTTGCCAGGACGAACGACAGCGAGATCATACTCGGCGGGGTGATGTCGGTGCTCGGGATTGCTGGCCTTATAGGCGGGATCGTTCTCGCCATCTGGGGCGGTCCGAAGAGGAGGATCAACGGACTGCTCGGGGGCATGATGGTATCGGTCGTCGGAGGCCTCGCCGTCCTCCCGCTGAATCCGTATGTCTGGGCCCTTGGAGCCTTTGTGCTGATGTTCTTCATGCCGATAGTCGGGGGCTGCAGTCAGGCGATTTGGCAGTCGAAGGTCCCGCCTCAGTTCCAGGGACGCGTCTTCGGAGCGAGGAGGTTCATTGCCCAGATATCCAGCGTCTTCGGCTTCCTACTTGTGGGGCCGCTCGCTGATTACGTCTTGGAACCAGCGATGATGCCCGGTGGCGGCTTGGCAGACCTGCTCGGCGGGGTGGTGCCGCCCGGGCCGGGAGCGGGCATGGCTCTGATAATCTTCATCAGCTTCACACTGTGCACGGTCGTTTCAGTCGTGGCGTACATGAGCCGCAGCATACGGAACATCGAGGACCTCATACCCGACTTCGAGGAGAAGGAAGAATCCGAGGAGGGAAGTGGCGAGGAAGCAGAAGAGGAGCGGCAGGAGCCTCCGACGCCGGAGCAGCCCCCTGCAGGGACTGAATGATCGCTCGAGCGGGAGTCGGCCTCTTTGTCACGGTGCAAAGACTCAAATGGTATGCGGACTATCGGATTCGAGCGATTCTTGCTTCGCGAGCGGGATTTGCATCGGGCATGATTGTTCGAGAAACGAAGGATGGTTGATCGGAATGAACATATACGTGGGAAACTTGGCGCGTGAGGTCACCGAAGACGAGCTGCGGGAGGCCTTTGAAGCCTTTGGGGAAGTTGCGTCCGCGAAGATAATCACGGATAGGATCAGCGGCGAATCGAGAGGATTCGGGTTCGTTGAGATGTCAACGGACGCTGAGGCGCAGGAAGCGATGTCAGGTCTGGACGGAAAGGAGCTCAAGGGTCGGCCTATCAAGGTCAACAAGGCACGGCCTCGGAGCGACGCTCCTCGAAGGTCCTGGTGAGCGGTTCCAGGTCGCAGACAGCGGTGATTGTGGGAGTCATCCAAGGCTCGCAGAGCTCTCGTGCGGATACGACCTATTCCTTGAATTATGAGAAGCTGGATACAATGACGAAAGCGAAGAATGGTGATACCGTTCAGGTTCACTACACCGGCAGATTGGACGATGGCGAAGTATTCGACACATCGGCTGGTGGAGACCCTCTGGAATTCACTGTTGGCGAGCGTCAGATAATCCCTGGCTTTGAGCAGGCCGTTATCGGGATGGGAACTGGCGAATCGAAGACCGTTGAGATTCCAGCGGACGAGGCGTACGGTCCGCACATCGAGGGCCTTATTGTGGTCTTTGACCGGAAGGAACTGCCGCCCAAACTGGAACCGGAGGTCGGTAAGGAATTGCAGATCGACCAACCCGAAGGTGGAACGGCAGTGGTAACGATTGTCGAGGTCACCGAAACGAATGTGACGATAGATGCGAATCATCCGTTGGCGGGAAAGGACCTGACGTTCGACATCGAGGTCGTTTCGATCGCCTGAGCTTCTCTGCGGATATCCGCCAGCTATTCGCCGATCATCTCCCGTATCTTCTTCTCGACCGGCTCCGCGTCTGGCGGGTCGTAGTTCGAGAGGATTACCGTTGTGTATCCCGCCTGGTAGTACTTCACGAAGAATGCCGCCAGACCAGGCGCGCCGCCCGCTAGTACGACGACACTGGGTCTGCTATCCTCATTCGCGTCTGGCGGTCTCAGTATCGAGAGGGAGCACTCCGGACCGAGGAGCTTGTTCTCCTCGAGCGCGATGTCGAACCCGAGCATATCGTCGAGGGTGGAGTAGCCGCCGCCCGCCGGGCTGCCCCTCGTCCCGATCAGGAACGTGTTCTCTTTCCTCGGTCCTTCGGCTGCGCCCCCCCAGTCCCTTGTGTACCCTGTTGCAAGGTTGGCCACGGGGTCGTCCAGCTCGTAGTGGTCGCTGTCCGTCATCCCCGCCGGCTCGTATATGTTCTCGCGGACGTAGTCGTAGTAGCTCTGCCCCGCCAGGACCTCGATAATCTTGCCCAGGACGACGTAGCCAGCGTTGCTGTACTGCATCCTCTCGCCGGGCTCGAAGGAGAGCGGGTCGTCTATGAACAGGCGCACGAAATCGTCCACTGTCCTGAGGTTGCCTACGG
>JAGMCJ010000102.1 GCA_023129265.1 Thermoplasmata archaeon
ATCCAATGTCAGGCAGAAGTAGCCCAGTGAGCCTCGATGCTCGAGGAAGGGAACGAGTTCCTTCAGCATGTATGCGGGAGCGGAGTCCTCCGAGAACGTCTCTGAGAGCGGTGACAGAGGATCGAAGAAGACCTTGTCGAATCTCTCCATCCTCGAAAGGGCATCGAGGGTCCTCTTTGTCATCTCTATCTCGTTGTCACAATCCCGGACATCGGCGATGTTGAGCACTTCTGCGGTTCTCGGTGACTCTTCAGAGGCCAGGGAAATCGCCCCGTTGAACAACACGTGGAGAATCGATTCGCCCTCTGATTCGACGGATGACGTCACCCATTCCGCGAAGTCCTGGTATATCCGAAGGTCTGAGACGAGAAGAAGAATGCTCCTGGTGCGAGTGCTCGGCCTCATAACAGAATCCTTCGGGCTCACCCTCTCTAGGTTTGGCTCCTTTCTATCCATCTTTGTGCACCCCTATCCATGGCCTATAATGAAGGCCACACACCTTCTGTTGCTGAGTGAACGGCAAATAGTCTATCGGATATTTATGTGTTCTCCCCTCATGTTATCCGTTCTGCACATATTCGGGGCGGGAATTTGTCTTTCGGCTAATGTCTTCGCCAGGAGCTACGGTCAAGAGACAAAGAACTCTCCATATTCGCATCAAGTGGACGCTCTGTCCCCGTGGAATCATCAGACCGCTCGAGAATATGGAGGAGCAATCATTGACGAGCGCCTACAATGATTAGCATCTTTCCGCAGTGTTCGATTTGTGAGAGGGGCACTAATCGTCGCAATTGCATCACCCTGGGATTCGTATCGCAACGGATAAATAGCCCCCCCTTCTTCCGATGCTCAATGGTAAACGAGGTGCCGAGGAGAAGCGATGCGAGGGTCATGCACGGACTCGTCCAATATCCCCTGCTTACCGACAAAGAGCTCGCTTCGAGACTCGGCATGAAGTCGCCGACGGTGACCGCAATCCGCCGGAAGCTTGTAGAGAACCGAATGTTGCGGTCAGTCGAGGTCCCGGACTTCGCGGCACTTGGATGCGAGGTCATGGTCGTCTCCTTGGGATCTCTTGTCTCATACCCTAGCCTGGAAGAGCGGCTCACGAGCATCTCCGACGTTCTCGAGAGAGATGAGATCGTCCACGCCTTCATGGAACCCGGTCAGGATTTCATGATTCAGATCTCCCCGAGTTACACGCATGCCATGCGCAATATTCACTCCATCGAGGAAAGGTATCAGTCCCAAGGATTCATTGAGGAGCCCCTGCAGGTACTGGCGTTTCCTTTGGGTACGTGCGAGGTCTATCGATACTTCGATTTCACTCCGCTCCTTGACGTCCTCTTCGAAGGCAAGGAAGGCGAGGAGGTCAGGAAGACCATCTTTCGAACAAGGTCCCTAAAGTTGGGGAGAAAGGAGTCTCTCGTGCTCTCCGGTCTTGTCGAAAGACCTGAGGCCAACGACACGGAGCATTCCAAGAGATTGGATATCTCCCGGATGACGGTGGGGCGGGCAAGGAGGAGGTTTCGGGAGGAGAGGATTCTGGAGAGGATTTGCACACCAGACCTGTCCAGGATCGGTATCCGGCTGGTCGTTGTTACGAGTGCCAGGTTCCACCCAAGGTCCTCTGCAACACTGAAGTACAATCTTCCCAGAATCATGAAGCTGCTCGGACCTGCCTTCTTCTGTGTTTACGATCCTCGGAAGATAGTGGCGGTCAGCGCCTTCAAGGATTTCGAGGACTATAAACGAAGGTTCCACGAACTCTCTGAGGCCTACAAGGAGCACGAGTACTTCTGGGATACGCCGAAGAGGCTGCTCTTTTCTCTTGAGCAGTCATCTTTGGTGAGGGACCACGACTATGGCCCGCTTGTCAGAAAACTCCTGGCAATAGGACCTGTAAATGGATAGCTCCCAGGACGATTGGCCAAGGTTGGGGACGAGTTCGACCGTCTCGAAATACGGCTCTCGCCTAGCGCTCGACCGAGCCCCTCCTTTTTAGGAAGTCGCCTAGCGCGGTCAGGAATATGCCCATGGCCGCAAAGAAGAAAGCGAAGATGTGTGTCCCATTGAGTACCAGAAGGGACACGATTGCGATCCCGTAGAAGGCGATTCCGAGTATGAGAACCTTCTGATTGGCAGACGACGATTTCTGTTCTGCACGCCTCGCGTCCCGAGCAATCGCATCGAAGACGTTTTCCCCATTGAGGATTCCCACTCTCGTTCCCAGCCGTTTTGTGGGGGCTTCCCCGCTGGGGATATCCTCAGGGACGTTCATTTCGGCGGTAGTGCGCCTTGTGCTCGCCTTGGGAGATGTTTTGGCCATCGCAACGTCACCTCGCTTGATGATGGCCACTCTTTCCACGCGCCCAAAGACATCCCTTGCCAGTCGGATGTTCCACGTTGGCAAAAACTGATGAGAGTGGCGAGACTTCATCCTGAATCCTAGATTCCGTCTCGCCACTCTCGGGAGGGCAGAAGGTCGGGGAAATCCCGCAGAAGGGGGGCTCTGCGTCAATGGAATGTCCCCTCTTCCCTGAGACTATTGAGGCCACATGGCGAAAAGCCACTCTTCTCTTCTCATCGGGGGGCCGAAGATTGGAATGGTGATGATGCAAGATGCGGGAGCAATCAGGGTAGATTCCTCGACGCCATGTCTTTGGCCAACGTGGTCCTCTTGTCATAGTCTCAAAGCCCACCTTTCTAGAAGCATGCTTACTTGAGAATGGAC
>JAGMCJ010000103.1 GCA_023129265.1 Thermoplasmata archaeon
CAGGTATGAGAAGATGGTTGTTCTCGAGGAACTCGCCGTAAGGAATCAGTATCTCGCCGAGATCCACTATTCTCTTGATACCGCTGGACGGAAGGTCCTTCTCATCCGAGACCTCGATGAGGTCCCCGTTCTCCATCAACAGAATGGGTCCCTCGATCGAATCGCACGGAGTGACGGCTCCAGCCTTGCTCGGTCTCTCTATCTTTATCTGTGTGCCGACCGCGATGAAGCTATCCAGCGCCTTCATCGTCGCTGGGTTGATACCCAACGCCGCGAGCCCGGTAGCCCTTGATCTTCCGTACCGCAACCTGAACCCGCCAGGCCTGCTGGGATGAGAGAGGATGGGCCTACCCGCCACTATGTTCTCGATATACCTGTAGTTCGGTTGGATCTCCTCGGTGTCATCATCCGCCTTCTCGTGGACAAGGTCGTCAATGAACCGCCATCCATCAATCTTCAACTTGGAGACGTGCTTCCTTATTTTCGGCGCCTTAAGGGACAGCCCCTCCGCAATGACGAGACAGGCGCCGCCCCTCACGCGATTGGTCTCTATTCTCGGCAAGTCCCTGTGGCCGCTAATCTCCAACTCCTCGGTCCCCTCTCCGTTGATCCCGATGGGGCAGTTGCTCACGATGAGGTCGATCTCATCCGCTGTTGGCGTGTGCTGGAGGTGCTGCAGGCGTTTGTAGAGTGGTATCTCCTCCTTGAACCGCTCAACCTCCTCCCTCGTTGCCTGGTATGCGCCTATCCCGAGTTCTCGACGGACGACATCTGCAATCAGGACGCTCAAAGCCTGCCCGGTCCCGCCAGCGGATCTTATCGGCCCAGAGTAGTAGACGTCCGCGTAGGACGTGTTGTCTCTATTCTTCTTTATCTTAACGGATGCCACGCCCTCGAGCGGAGCGACGAGTATCCCCTCTGTCAATATCGCGAGCCCCACCCGGATCGCTCTATCCAGGGCGACCTCCTTGGGTCCCCGAGCCTTTCTCGCGAGCTCTTTCGCAATGAGCAGGGAAACCTCCTCTCTGTCGTGCTTCTTCGAGAGGCTCCTGATCCTCCTCGCGATTCCTTTGACACCGTAGTCCTGGAGGAGACGCTCAACCCTCGACGCGAGGTCCTCGGCACGAGGGATTTCAACATCAAGCTCAGGGTCATCTCCCAGCTTCCGAGCCTTCGAGGCGACCTTGTAGCACCTCTCAGCGTCTCTCTCCAGAGTGTCGAAATACTCTCGCATCTCTTGGCTGCAGACGACCCCACCCATCCTCGCATCACTCTCAGGACTAGAAGAAGCGGGAGGGTATTGCCGAGCATTTCTATAAACCTATCGAGGTCCGCTCTACGGGCCTTTCGATTCGCGAACGGCTGTCATGACTCTTATCGCTATTACCCTAGCATCGAACCACTCCATCGGTATTGCTATGGCCATGAAGAGGAACGCGAGATAGAAGAACGCCGTTAGCTCCGGGGGTGCGAGAAACGGCCAGAACAAGAAGAAGATCGCCAGTGCCCAGCAGACCAAGGAGACAAGTCGGAACCGTGTCATCTTCAGATCGTGACGGGTCAGGGCCCCCTCGCAAGTGGCACAGGTTGGCCCCTTCTTGGCTATTCTCTTGCATTTCTCACAGTAGTATCTCGTGGGCAAGGAACTCAGCGAAGGGATAGATAACCAAGGTAGAAGAGCCTTCTGCTCTTCGCATAGAAGTCCACCGCAACCTGAGAACGCTGGGTACGGGTACAGACGCGAGGACTTCTCGGGGCAAATATTCATGACAAAAGATATTTATAAAGACATGTCATCAGAAATGTGAATGAAGAAGATCAAGAGCGGGATCTATGGTCTGAATCCTCTCTTGCACGGCGGCATCAACGAGAGTTCGACGACCGTCGTGATCGGGGCCTCAGGTGCTGGCAAGACCACATTCGCCACCCAGTTCATCCGAAGGGGATTGGAATCGGGGCAAGAGGGTATCTTCGTGAGCCTTGACGAGAACAAGGACGAGATTATCAGGGAAGCCGTAGAGATGGGATGGCGAGAGATACTCGACTACCTGGACAGTGAGAAACTGGTGTTCATCGACGCTTCCGGAAAAGAGTTCTCCAGCTTCATAAAGAAGGAACTGCCATCCTTCGTTGCGGAGTGGGGCGGTTCCAGTGCTCGCATTTCCATCGACCCCCTGACTCCGGTCTTGTGGGCGGTTCAGGATCAGTATGAGAGAAGAGATCTGATCGGGTTTCTTCTGAAGCAGGCCCGGAAAGTTGGAACGGTCCTCTGCACATTGGAGGAGCACGGTTCGTCAGGGGACCTTTCGGGACCCGAGACGATCATACCCATGTACCTTGCGGATTGCGTGGTTCATCTCAGATACAGGCCAGTTGACGGTGCCGCGAGCCGAACGCTCAAGATTGTGAAGTGCAGGAGCAGCAAGCACAGCGATTTGACGCATCCCTACCGCATAGTCAAAGGTCTCGGTCTCATAGTTGAGAGGGGGAGCTACAAGAGGACAAAGACGAAGAAGATCCCGGACAAGCTGAGAGAAGACATCAGGAATATCGTCGGGAACAAGGTCCCACCTCACGTCAGGGCACGGCTGTCCCGGGCTTTGAGGGAGCTCACGGATGATGATTTTGAAGGAATCAAGACCAGCGAGATTATCGAAGACATAATCGAGGAGTATGAGAAAGGGTAGATCCAAGGGAGTTGGCAAGGCCTTTGAGAGAGTCTTGCTCGGCGGGGATGATGAGGAGAGAGCCGGTCTAGAGTCCGTCCTCATGAGCCCCGTTCGTCAGAGGCTGTTCGCTTTTCTGTGCAGGTATCCCGGGTCCTCGCTCAAGACGGTCTCGGCTGGAAACGACATCTCACAGAGCACAGCCGCTTGGCACCTGCGGCAGTTGATGGAAGCCAGCTACGTCAGTCAGAAGAAGGTCCGCAATAGGGTGACGTACTTCCCTACGGGACTTGTGGACGAAACGGACTCCGAGCTCCTGGGACTCTTGAACAGCGAGACCGCGAAAGAGCTGTTTCTCACGATACTGGGCCAACCAGGACTCTCCCAGAGGGAACTGGCGAAGACGCTTGGCATGAGCGACCAGTCAGTCCAGAGGCTGGTCAAGCAGTTGGAGGACTGCGACCTCATCTCTCGCACGACCGATGGTAAGTTCGTGAGGTACTTCCCCTCTGATGGCCTGAAGAGGGCAAAGAATCGCAACTACATGAGGGAGAAGGAGTTTCGCAAGGACATCCTCAGGAGGTTGGAAATCGACGGACTCGAGCCTGAGATTGTCCATCAATCGGAAACGGAGTTGTTGGTCGAGATCCAGAGGTCGCGGTTCAAGTCGGTGCTGGAGCTTTCCGTTGACCCTTTCAGGACCGTGCTGGAATAGCCCTACACACAAAACCGTGCTAGTCGATTCCGAAATCAACGGAGCAAGTTCCTGACTGGTTCTAGAAACAGTATATATCCAGGTCTCGTAGAATTCATTGATGGAAGAGAGCTTCATAGTTCTCCTGTCTGAAATTCGAGGTGTAGGCAAGAAACTGGCGAAGAGGCTAATCGAAGAAGGATTCTCTTCCGTCGACTCGATTCTGTCCGCGGAAGTTGAGGACATCGCAATGGTCGCCGGCGTCGGGTGGGAGCTTGCGACCAGAATCAAAGAGCACTTCGAGGAGCAGTTCCTCCAGGAGTACATTCCCTTCGTTTGCCCCGTCTGCGGTAGTCTTGTGGAGACCGATGAGACACGGTGCACCTCGTGCGGAACCGTTCTGCCAGCCAGAAAGAAGGTCGAAATAGAATCACTGGACAGCCTGCTGGAAGAGCTGGAGAAGGGCATCTCGCTGGATGAGGAAGAGGGTCCTGAGGAGATCGAGGAGGAAGAACCCAAGATCCTAGCCAGGGACTTCCTTGAGAGGTGGAAGCGCATTAAGGAGGGAGAAGAGCTCCCGCGCGCGCAGAGGATTGAGGAACAGATTAACCACTATGGCAGGCTCCTTGAGGCCGACCCCACGCTCGAAAGGGCTTGGCTGAAGAAGGCAGAACTCCTTGTCGAGCTCGGGAGGTATGACGAAGCAATCGAGTGCTTTGACAGAGCTTCGGAGCTCAATCCAGAGATGGAGGAGCAGTATAAGCTGGAAGTCCTCAACATACTCCGGTCCAAAGAGGACGTCTCTCTCGTCCCAGAGACGGAAAAAGGGATATCCGCCGAAGACACGGATGCCATCGAGAGGGCCATCCGACACTACGATGCGCTCCTGAGGCTGGACCCTTCGCTCAAGATGGCCTGGCAAACGAAAGGAGAGCTTCTTGAAAGGCTCGGACGACACGATGAGGCGGTCGAATGTTATGGCAAGGCCATTCAGTCAGCTACTCTCGATAGAGTCAGGGACATAAGGCAGATGGCCACGCTCAGCAAGCGGGACATCTTGAGTCGTAGGACCGTCAGCAAAGGTCTCATCAACGGCCTCGGACGGACCAACGGCCTCGTCAACGGCCTTGTGAATGGAAAGGTGAACGGCCTCGTCAACGGCCTTGGGCGGGTCAACGGCCTAGTCAACGGCCTAGTCAACGGAGTCGGGCGGGTCAACGGCCTAGTCAACGGCCT
>JAGMCJ010000104.1 GCA_023129265.1 Thermoplasmata archaeon
CGCTCAGGGGGCAGAACAACGTGCAGGGCGCGTGCGACGTGGGAGCGCTGCCCAACGTCTACCCGGGCTATCAGGCGGTATCGAACGAGGAGATCGGGAAGAAGTTCGAGAAAGCATGGGACGCGAAGCTTTCACGGGAGCCAGGACTCACGGTCGTCGAGATGACGGACGCCGCCCGCGAGGGAAAGGTGAAGGCGATTTACATCGTGGGCGAGAACCCTATGATTTCCGATCCGGACATAGAGCACGTGAGACAGGGGTTAGAGAACCTCGACTTCTTGATCGTTCAGGACATATTCATGACTGAGACCGCTCACCTCGCGGATGTGGTGCTCCCCGCATCGAGCTACGCGGAGAAGGAGGGCACGTTCACCGCCACGGACAGGCGGGTTCAGCGGGTGAGAAAGGCAATCGAGCCCGTAGGGGACGCAAGAGAGGACTGGGAGATTGTCATCGACATCGCGAAGAGGCTTGGCGGGAAGGGTTTCGACTTCTCATCGCCCGCCGAGATCATGGACGAGATCGCGTCACTTGTGCCGATATACGGCGGGGTGTCGTTCGACCGCCTTGACGCAGGGGAGGACCTGCTGTGGCCCGTGAAGGAGGCGGGTCACGCGGGAACGGAATTCCTGCACGAGGGCAACTTCACCCGCGGAAAGGGCATATTCTCGCCCATCGAGTTCAGGGAGGCGGACGAGCTCCCGGACGACGAGTACCCGTTCCTCATGACGACGGGCAGGGTGATGTTCCAGTACCACACGGGGACGATGACCCGACGGACGCCAGTACTCGAAGCGGAGAGCCCGTCACCATTCGTGGAGGTCAACCCCGAGGACGCGGAGGCGCTCGGGATTGAGGACGGCGACTGGTTGGAGGTCTGGAGCCGCAGGGGAAGCATCAAGATACAATCCCGTGTCGTCAACACTGTCGGTAAGGGAGTTGTCTTCATACCCTTCCACTATGCGGAGGCCGCCGCGAACGTGCTGACGAACCCGGCGCTGGATCCCGACTCGAAGATACCGGAGCTGAAGGTCTGCGCGGTTGCACTCAAGCCGCTAGCGAAGTGATTCATGACCGGATTTCGGATGCTCATGGTTATCCGATTCCTGAGGCCTGTGAGGAATAGCTTCTGACTCTGATTTTGCATAATCGTTTTGAGGATGAATCTCCGAACAACGCTTCAAAAACCTATTTATCCAGATTCCAAAGTACCAAGCGCGTGGAAGACAAGGGCTACATTGAGGATTTCTTAGACTACTCCAAGTGGTTAGTCGTTGGTTGGTCTCTAGGACTTGCTATCGGGATGATATTCGACTATTACTATACGTTCGGAGATCCAGTTCTTGAAGGTACAACGAGATTCATAGTGGGTTATGGCGATACCATGGGAGCATCTATTGGTATTGTCATCTGCAGACTTAAGCATAAGAGGAAGTCCAAGGCTGAGACCTTCTGGATTGGTACAGCTGTTGGCTCATTGGCGGGTCCTTTGGTGCATTTCGCAGTCCTAAGCATGGGTCTAAACCCTCTGGGCGTTGCTGGAGCGATCTATGCAATCGCATATTCCAACGCGGACAATTGGGGGGGCATCATTTCGTCCTTGGTGGCAGAACTAAGAAGACACAGATTCTCTGTCGCTCTTAGCGAGCTGTACAAAAACAAGTTTGTAGTGGCGAATTTCTTCGTACTCATATTCCTTGCTCTACTGGCCGTATCTATTAGGATGTGCGGTCTTGCTCCAATTGGCTATTTCGCTTCGGCAGTAGAAGGACTTGTACTCGATAATGATAGCACCTTGGCAATACTGATTTTCTATATCTACGTCAGGCGTGCGAGCAAGAAATAGGGAGTCTCACACTGCCCTCAGTCAACTCAGCCACTCTCTGGGCTTCAGAAGCCGTAGACGACTCCAGGATGAAACCAGGGGCGTTCCTTCAGGGTCGTTCACATGAATGCACCAAGGGTCCCTTCCTTCCATTATCCACTTCATCTATGTAGGAAAGATCCATCTCCTGCAGTGCCCTCTTTGTGGTGTATCCATCCCTTCGAATAGGCTTAGCCCTTTATGCTTCTTCTTCCTTTTGACTTTGGACCCCTTATGAGGTCCCCCATTCCTTCTGACCGTGATCGGTCACCAACCAGAACGGAAGGGATGGGCCCTCAAGATGATTTCTCAATGCCAGAGTCAGAATCTGTGTTTCACAGCCCTCGATTCCTGGAAAGACCTGAAGCTTACTGTCAAATCACAAGCTATTTCTCATATCGCTCCATACGCTGCCAAGGAAATCCAAAGTGATTGCGGGATGCACTCTAGCAAGGTCAAATCGGAGAGGCGAAAGCTCGGCTTGGATGAGCTAGTGGCCATCGGGATCGGCGGCATGATAGGCAGCGGGATCTATTCGCTCCTGGGCGTGGCCGTCCGCATAGCTGGCGGGTACGCTTTTCTCGCCTTTCTCTTGGCAGGGGCAATCGCTCTCTTCAGCGGGTACTCGTTCGCCAAGCTGGGGAGGGCGAACAAGACGGACGAGGGGGCCTTCAGGTATATCCTGATGGCGTCGGGCAGTCGGGCCTTCGCGGGCTTTAACGCGTGGATGATGGTCCTCGGATACATCGGCACCGTTGCCCTGTACGCCTACACTTTCGGCGCGTACTGCGCGTCCTTCTTCGAGGGTTACGCCAGCTACGCTGTCGCAAGGAGCGTGCTGGCCGTCGTCGTGATAGCGGTATTCGTCGTCGTGAACCTCATGAGGGTGGAATCCTTCGGAAGGTTCCAACTGGTCCTTGTCTCCGCGGGAATAGGCATCCTGCTCATCTTCTGCGTGGTGGGAGCGATCCACCTCGGTGTCGGGAACCCGGTGACTATAGAGAGCACGGACCCGCTCCTGATTCCCATCTCGGCAGGCATCATATTCGTGGGATTCCAAGGGTTCGAGCTCGTGACGGCATCCGTGAGGGATGCGAAGTCGCCTGAAAGGAACATCTCGAGGGCGATTTACCTCTCCATAGTGATCACGATCCTGCTGTACCTTCTCGGGACCATCGCGGCCACCTCCGTCCTGACGCCCGCCGAGATCCTCAGATTCGAGGAACATACGCTTGGAGAGGCGGCGATGCCAATCTTGGGGGGATTCGGGTTCTTCCTCGTCGGCATAGGCGCCCTCATCGCAGCGGCTGGAGCGATTAACGCGACCATATTTGGCACAGCTCGATTCGCCAAGGACGTGTCCAAGAAAGGCATCATGCCGTCCGTCTTCTGCAGGACGAAGACCGACAGGGGAACGCCATACGCCGGAATACTCATGATCGGCTTCTTCTCCGCCGTCCTGACGCTGACCGGGAGCTTGGAGGTCATGGCCGCCTTTGCCAGCATAATCTTCCTTCTCCTCTATGGGTTCGTCTCTCTGGCGAATCTGAAGCTCAGACTGCAAACGGGAAGCTCCGCTTGGATTCCTCTTGTGGGCTCCGCACTCTGCTTCTTCTCCCTTGCTGCCGTTGTGATCTACCTGGGCCTGAGAGGTCCGCAGACCCTCCTGACCATCGGAATCATGTTCCTGGCGCTTCTCGTTCTGTGGCTTGCCTATCAGAGGTATGCGAGAATGTCCCAGGAAAGACGCGGGACTTGACCGTCCGCGCGCAAGACGAGAACTGGAGTGAAAGGTTTATCAATATCCATCTCTTAGCATCTACCACGAAATGAGCATATCGCGCTTAAGGAAACGGATAAGGGAGACGAGCGAGATAACGGACCTCGCCTCAACATCGAGAAGGTATTTCGTGCTGGGAGCGTTTGACGGGACCCTCATCGTTCTCGGTGTCGTTCTGGGTGCATACGCTGCGGGCGTCGCCTCGGAGCACATGGAGATAGTTATCTTCGCGGGATTGTCCGCGGCTGTGGCTCTTTCTGTTTCTAGTGCTGTCGGGGCCTATGAGGCCGAGCGCGTGGAAAAGCTCCTCTCGAGGGCAAGCATAGAGAAGGCGCTTCTGACCGATGTGAGCGAGGAACAAGCTGAGGCCTTCAGGTTCGCCACCCTGCTCAGTGCTCTCGTTCACGCGGCCGCCCCGCTGATCGCGGCGACGGTTCCCCTTCTTCCTTTCGTCATAATCCCAGACCTGGGGATGGCTGTTCTCACTTCCGTTGTGATGACTCTCAGCGTGCTCTTCATCTTGGGCGCTTACTTGGGCAATCTGGTGAAGGAAAGGGTGTTCATGACGGGGATGCGATTCGTTCTCGCAGGTCTGGTGACGGCAGTCATCCTGTTCGTCATTGGGATGACTAACTGAGGTAGATGCTAACTCAGGCCTCCTCCGAAGCTCTTCAGGTGATGGCAACGGGGAAAGGATATCACCCAGTCGTTTATCACCTTGGCGTCAGCGATGGGGACTGCGACATGGAACTGGATGTTACGACGATATCTGATGCTGATCGCACTCTCACGGATGCAGTCATATCGCTGGAATGAGGAGATTAAGACCCTCCCAGGAGCCCGATGACGCACTACCCGCCTCTCCGTTCGCCAGCTTCACGGCAATGCTGGTCCGTTTCTCTGTAGATGAGAAAGCCGTTCAGCCTTCTCTTTGAAATGCTGCCCGAGTCCTTCGCTTGTGAGAATCGCGATGACCAGAGCAGTCGCCGAAACCAGGGAGGGTAGGGCGCCGATTGAAGAGGATAGAAGGAGAAGGGCGGGGACCGTCCCGATGAAAAGAGCCAGGCAAGCCCACACGATCACGTTTGCCGTCCTCTGATTGTGACGATGCTTTCCGATAATCCTCGCCACGTCGACTTCCGATTTCTCCAGGACGATTTGCATATCCTCAGTATCTCGCATATGATTATGGAACGAGCAACCAAGAACCTATGCCGAAAGGCTTATCGTTGCTGGATTGGAACCACGTACGTTGGATTGGCGACGATGCTCTAGCTGTGGTTACAACAACCCGCGCATGCCGAGTTCGCCAACCGTAGATTCGACCGCGCGGTCTATCTCCTCAGGGCTCTTAGCGCCCGTGAGAACCATCTTGCCTGAGGCGAAGAGCAGACAGACGACCTTGGGGTCCTCCAGCCTGTAGACCAATCCGGGGAACTGCTCTGGCTCGTATTCTACGTGCTCCAGGTTGAGTGAAATGGCGACGTTGACGAGGTTTATCTCCGCTCCGAGGTCGCACACGGCCACCATGTTCTGGACCGTTATCTCCGGATGCCGTTCAACGGAAACGCCACCTTCCAGCAGTTTCCTGGCGACGATGTCAACGGACTCCCGGACATCATCGAGGTTCTTCCCCCCAGTGCAATTCGCCTTTCCGCTCTTGAACAGGAGAAGGGCCGTCTTCGGATTCTCTATGCGATAGATCAGTCCCGGAAACACCTCAGGCTCGTACTCCGAGCCCTCAAGCACACTCACGATAGCATCTAGGTCGAGACTCTCGGCAAACCTCGTCGATGCGACTATGTTCTGCACTTCTGCTCTCCCTTGATTCTTCTGCAAGTTGTCAGACCACCGTCACGATGAGCGCGAGGCACGAAAAACCTTTCGGGGAAGTTTTATCATTCGATATCTCGCCGGGAACCTCTTCTAGGAAGTTGCCGCACGCCAGGAAGTGCAACAAGGCATCGGTGCCGCTAAGGGAATGTCTGCCGCACGAGTCGCTTGATTGTTTCTGGCGAAACTGATTGGACAACCGAAAAAATGGGACTGCCCTGGAAGGCAATCGCCCTTATTGATGTGATTTCTGGAGACTCCTGTTCGTGCTTGCAGGACGGTCTCAGACACAAGAAATCGAAAGCCAGCCGGAAGGGCTGGCTCGTATAGTCGCCTCACTTCTCTTCTGTGGACGGCAAAGTCTCTGTGCTCTTCACCCCGGGGACCTTGTGGACCTTGGTGATGAGGAAATTGGCTAGCTCGCTGAGCTTGTCCGTTCCGATCCTGGCAATGACGTTGTACTCCCCGCTGGTCGACATCAGCCAGTGAACCTCCTCAGCCTTCTGAAGCTCATCAAGAAGATGATCGACGTTGCTCGTCCTTATCATTGCCCATCCCGTTGTCGGTGTCTCGGGTGGCGTCTCTCTCGTCCACTCCTTGAAGTTGGGATAAACGGTGTATCTCTCGCAGTAGGGCTTCGAATCGACTGTTTCAGCGAATTTCCTCAGGCTCTCGTAATCAGAGAAGGTCCCAGACACGATGAGATCCCACGGTCCAAGCAGCCTTTGCACATCCGACACCTCTCTGTTCTCTCTCAGCTCGCGGGTCGCCTCCTCCAGCGACCCTGGCCTTACCTTGAGGAACAGCACACTATTTCCAAACAGTTCTGCCATTTTGTTTCCTCCCTTTCCCTTTTTGGGCAAGGAGACCTTCTCTCCCTGCCTCTTTGGGATATTACTTACCCCGCGATTAACTTGTCGGTCCCTCCCGGACTCTCATCCACCGATCACGTTTTCCTCTAGCCACGGCAAGAGTCGCCTTGAGAGGTGATGTCGCAACACGTCCAGGTCGTACGTCGTGGGGGATCACTGCAACTCGCAACTGGGACACCAGAGCCGAGAATCTGAGCGGTGGGTTTGACAAAGGTTCAGTCCTCCATCGTGGACAGATTACCGATACAAAGCCCCAGCCATACGCATTGAGTATCCTTCTCATCTCGCAGTGTGCCGTGTACTCCAACCAGCGAGCTATTTCACGGGCCATATGGGAGCTACGACTCTCCCGTACACTTCGTTCAGCACTTGAGCCAGGCCGGTGTACATGGACGAGAGCCCGCAGATTATGCCTTCGTAGCCCGCGATCTGCGTTATGGTCGAGTTGCCCGTGGCGTGTCCCAACGCCAGCAAGATGAACAGCAGGGTCAGACTGCCGAATATGAACTGGAGCGCTCTATTCAGTTTCAACGTGGCAATGAACATGACCGCGGTGAAGATGCCCCACATGGACAGATAGGCGACCATCGCGGAGTCCCCGGCGGCCTCACCCAGTCCCAGTTGCGGCATCACGAGCAGGCCGACGAGAGAAAGCCAGAAGAGGCCGTAGGAGGTGAACGCTGTGGTCCCGAACGTGTTGTTCTTCTTCCATTCCATAGCCCCCGCGATGATCTGGGCTATGCCGCCGTAGAAGATGCCCATGGACAGTATCATGGTCCCCAGTGCAAACAGGCCCGCGTTGTGCAGATTCAACAGCACCGTGGTCATCCCGAAGGCCATAAGGCCGAGGGGTGCGGGGTTGGCCGTGGTATCCTTTATCTCCGTGGTTGATTCAGGCGATTCTTGTTGCATCATCATCACATCCAGAACTGAAGACTCACGTCATGGCTATGAAAAAGTACTAATCCTCCATCGTGGACAGGTCACCTGTCGGAAGTCCGAGCTCCCATGCCTTCAGGACGCGCCGCATAATCTTCCCGCTCCTCGTGACGGGCAGCTTGTCCTTGAACTCTATCTCGCGCGGGATGGCGTGGGCCGCCAGTCCTGTCTTGACGAACTGCGCTATCTCCTTCTTCAGCTTCTCGGAGGGCTTGTATCCCCTCCTCAGCTGTACGAATGCCTTAATGATGTCGCCTCGGATCGGATCGGGCTTGCCAATGACGCCCGCCACCGCGACGGCAGGATGCTCGATGAGCTTGCTTTCCACCTCAAAGGGACCGACGCGCTCGCCAGCGGTCTTGATGACGTCGTCAATCCTGCCCTGGAACCAGAAGAAGCCGTCCTCGTCCATGTAGGCCGAGTCACCCGTGAGGAACCAGGGGTCGTTCTCGAAGTACTCCTTGTACTTCTTCGGGTTCTTCCAAATCTTGTGCATCATGCCCGGCCAGCCCTTCTTGACGACCAGATTGCCAATCTCGTTGGCCGGGAGAACGTTGCCCTCGTTGTCGGTGATTGCCGCCTCGACCCCCGGGAACGGGCGTCCCATGGAGCCTGGACGAACCTCCATCGTGGGGTAGTTGGCGATGAGCATGTGACCGGTCTCCGTCATCCACCAGTTCTCGTGTATCGTGCGACCGTCGTAGGCCTCCCATCCCCAGCGGATGACCTCGGGATTGAGCGGCTCGCCGACGCTGACTATGTAGCGAAGGCTGCTGAGGTCGTACTTCTGCGCGGTGTCCGTCCCCGCCGCCATGAGAAGCCTGAAGGCGGTGGGAGCGCTGTACCAGACGGTGATGCCGAGCTCCTCGATCGTCCAGTACCAGCTCTCGGGATTGAACCGCCCGCCGCGGATGACGTTGGAGACGCCGTTCAGCCACGGACCGAACATTCCGTAAGAAGTCCCGGTGACCCACCCAGGATCGGACGTGCACCAGTAGATGTCGTCCTCGTGAAGGTCCAGGACCCACCTGGCGGTGAGCAGCTGACCGACCATCGCGTTCTGGACGTGCAGGACACCCTTGGGCTTGCCGGTCGAGCCGGACGTGTAGTGGAGAATGAGCGGGTCCTCCCGCTTGAGCCACTGGATGCGGTCGAGCTTCTTGGAGGCGGAGTCCATCTCCTCCTTCCAGCTTATCTCGCCCTCTTCGAGCTCGTCCTGGTCAGCATCTATCACGAAGACATGCTTGAGCGCAGGAAGGTCCTTCTTCGGTATCCTGTCCTTCATGAAGCTGGCGGTGACTATGGCGACTGCGCCGCTGTCCTGCATCCTGTCGCGAATCGCGTCTTCCATGAACGCCTCGAACAGCGGGCTGGGTATGGCACCGACCTTGAGGATCCCGAATATGCTGACATACACCTCCGGCGAGCGGGGAGCGAACGTGAATATCCTGTCCCCTTTCTTGATGCCGTACTTGCGGAGAACGTTCGCGAACCTGTTCGAGAGGAACATCATCTCCTGGAACGTGTACTTCTCGTACCTCTCGTCGTCGATGTAGTAGAGGGCGATCTTGTTCTTGCGCCACGTCTCGACGTGCCTGTCTATGGCCTCGTGGGCCATGTTCACCTTTCCAGTCTTGTGCCAATCGAACTCCTTCTCCCAATCCTTCCACTTGAAGCCTTTGACGGCCTCCTCGTACAGCTTCATGTTGGGCTCTTCTTCGAAGGTCTTCTTTCGAAATTCGAGTTTCCTCTTCGGCATGGGGCTCACCAATTCTTCGTCGCTCCCCTAGCACCGCGGATTGGACCGCCAGGGGAACCCCCGTTGAGGGGATTCACTACTATTCCGCATCGCACTATTAACCTTTGCATCCAGAGACCGTGGGCTCCTCGGTTCGAACGACCACCGGTCCCCGCAACAGGCATTGCTTACGCCGACTATTCCTTCCCGCCCCAGCGGCTGATCAGGATAATCAGGACTATCATCACGAACGTCAGTATGAGCGCCGTGATCATGAAGTATATCCAGCCCGCCAGGTCAGGTGTCGCCCCCAGGTCGATCCCCGCCAAAGCGAAGCCGCTCATCACGACTTCCTTCCACACGAGAGCGATCACGAAGCCGAACGCCGCAGCCAGGGAAGCCGCTATGGTGATCCGCACCTCCCTGACCGTCAACTTCCTCTCCTCTTCATCCTCACCCATTCAAAACACCTCTGACCCTCGGGATGACTGATGCGGTAAAAACCTTTTCGACGTGAGCTAGCTGGTGGGGCCGTGAATGGAAACGGAGCCTAGGACTGAGGAGCACTCCCGCAACGGACCATGCGTAAATCCACACCGTCTCCTCGATGGTGTAACCACGATTGTACCAACCACCGAATTCGCCGACAAGGAGCATTATCGCCCCAACGACGCCGAATATGACTGGTATCAGCAGAACGGCAGATCGCTCGCCCATGGGAGCATACGCGACTGGCGCCGGTGCAATCGGGCCGGGCTGTGCTGGAGACCTCTCAGGCGGCACAGCGGGCCTTCCGCACTTCAAACAGAACTTGTCTCCTTCCCTGATTGGCGCACCGCAATTCGTGCAGTTCATCTTGACCCTCCTCTGCATTCATCATAAGCTCGTTATATTAATCTTCTTAGGGGAGAGACGTCCAGAAGTGGATTGATGTCCACCCCGTGTGGGCAAAGGACTTGTACGGATGCGCTCATTGCACGGCAACCGGAGGAGTGTTCATGGCGAAGAAGTCCGAGAGAGCGAAGGACATTGCTGGGATCTTGGGAATCGGGATGATGTTTGCCACAGCGCTCATGACGATAATCACGTGGCTGACTGCGTGGTGGAACGGCGTGACAACGGGAAGCTATACGGTGCTCGTGAACATCAACGCTGCCGGGGAGATGGTCGCCGAGTTCTGGCTCGTGTGGATCGTCCTGGGGTTCTCCCTCTGGGGCATCTATTGGTACATTCACGAAGCGATGCTGGAAAAGGAAGAGTTGGAATAATGGCCCTCGTGTTCTGACAAAGAAACCAAGAGCTGAAGAAGGTCGGCGATGGCCGAGATTGGAGACCGGACGCAACCGTTCAGACGCTCTCGGTCTTCATCACGATGACTCTTCCGTCCTTGGTGAGAATCCACCTCAACGTGTCCCCGTTCCCGAGTC
>JAGMCJ010000105.1 GCA_023129265.1 Thermoplasmata archaeon
CTCTTCCCGGAGGACTGGCGGGAGGCGCCCATCGAGCGCTTCGTCGTCCAGGAGAACATCTCCATGCTCTCCAAGGACACAGCGGTCACAATCCAGTACGACTCACTGCGAACGGGGAGCTCGCGGGTGAACAGCTTCACGGCGATCAGGTTGAAGTTCGATAAGTGGCTGGCAAAGAGGGCAGGAGAAGAGGGAGCCATGGTCATAAGCGGGACCAGGGTCGACGATCTGCTGGTCTCCAACGGCACGGTCTTCGGTGTCCGGGCGGGCGGCGACGAGGTGAAGGCGAACGTAATCATCGCGGCGGACGGTGTCGCATCAATCTTCGCCCAGAGGGCCGGGATACGACCGGAGCTGATTCCGAAGGAGATTTCCGTCGGGGTCAAAGAGACGATCAAGCTCACGAAGAAGAGGATCGAGGACAGGTTCAACGTCGGCGACAAGGAGGGTGTTGCCAGTGCTTACATCGGACAGGTGACGAACTTCCTCCGCGGAGGCGGCTTCCTCTACACGAACGAGGATTCCGTGTCCCTCGGCGTCGTCGTACAGTCCGAGGACCTGTCCAGCCACAGGACGGAGATCCAGGAACTCATGGAGAGATTCAAGCTTCATCCATCCATTCAGAAGTACATCAAAGGAGGGAAAGTCGTCGAGTACTCGGCGCACATGATCCCAGAGCTGGGGACCCGCATGATCCCGAGGCCCTACGCCAACGGGTTCCTCGCGGTGGGCGATGCCGCTGGCTTCGTCCTCAGCCACGGGTACACGTACCGAGGCGTCGACCTGGCCATCCTCTCTGGGATGGCGGCGGCGGAGACTGTGAAGGCCGCCCGCGCAACGAACGACTACTCGGCGGGCTCTCTCTCCAGATACCTTCACGACCTTCGAAGTCTCGGGGTCCTCAGCGAGCTGGAGGAGTTCGGCAGGATGCCGTCGTTCCTTAGGAACCCGAGGATATACAGCGCGTATCCTCAGCTCCTCTGCGATGTCCTCAACAGGATGTACACGGTCGATGGGACAAAGAAGGAGAAGATGTTCCACATAGCCAAAGAGGAGATGAAGGGGAAGATCTCACTCATGCAGCTGATGAAGGATCTTCTCGGCGGAACGAGGTCGATGTGAGCATGCCCGAAACCAGCGGACTCAGAACGGTCGTCTGCATCAAGCAGGTTCCCAAGGCCGAGCAGCTCAAGATAGACCCGGTCAAGAAGACCCTGGTAAGGGAGGGCGTGGAGAGCGAGATCAACCCCTCGGACCTGCACGCGCTCGAGATGGCTCTTCAGCTCAAGGACAAGCACGGTGGTTCGCTCCTCGCGCTGAGCATGGGCCCGCCAAGGTTCATACAGGCCCTGGAGATCGCGATAGGCATGGGCGCCGACAAGGGCATCCTCCTCTCGGACAGGGCCCTTGGGGGATCCGACACTCTTCCCACATCCTATGCGCTTTCGAAGGCGGTGGAGCACCTCGGGGATTTCGACATCATATTCTGCGGCGAAGAGACGACGGACAGCTCCACAGGGCACGTCGGGCCGGGAATGGCCGCGAACCTGGACCTGCCCCAGCTGACCTATGTCGTCGAGGTCGAGGTCCGGGACGGGCACGTCAGGGCCAAGAGGGCCGTCGAGGACGGGTTCGAGGTCTGGGAGACCACGCTTCCGCTCGTCATCACAGTGAATCACGGATGCAATCATCCCAGGGAACCGACCCTTCTCGGAAAGATCAAGGCGAGAACGATTGGCATCATAGAGGACGTGAACGCCGACGATGTCGGCCTAGATAAGGACAAGATCGGCCTGAGCGGCTCACCGACGGTCGTGGACACGATCGAGACGGTCGAGCTCCCGGACAGGAGCGGGAGGATATACAGCGGTGAAGCGAGGGAAGCGGTGAGAAAGCTTCTCGACGACCTCGAGGCGGAGGGCATCATATGAGCGGGGCCAGGAAGTCCAAGGGAGTGATGGTCTTCGTCGAGTTCAGGCGGGACCATATCCGGCGGGGGTCCATCCAGCTCATCGGCGAGGGAAGGAGGATTGCGGACATCCTCGGCGTCGAACTGAGCGGGGCGCTTCTCGGTCACGGCGTCGAGGAGTACGCCAAGGAGGCGATTCAGTACGGCCTCGACAAGGTCCACCTCGTGGAACATCCCATTCTCGCCAGCTACGCCGCGAGACCCTATTCGAAGGTCATGGTCGAGCTCGTTGAGAAGTACAAACCGGAGATCATGCTCCTGGCCGCCACGAAGAACGGAAGAGAGCTCGGCGGCAGATTCTACGTTCATCTCCAGACAGGATTGGCGGCGGATTGCACCGCGTTCCGCGTCAGCGAGGAGAAGAACCTAGTGATGATCCGCCCCGCGTTTGGCGGGAAGAGCCTGGCTCACATCATGTGCAAGAAGACGCGACCTCAGATGGCGACCGCCCGCCCGAACGTCTTCCCCGAGCCCGAGAGGGACCCGAAGAGGAAGGGCAGAATCATCAAGGAGAACATCGAGCTCGGCCCCGAGGATGTGGACGCCAAGATGGTCCAGTTCATCACCCACATGGAGGACGAGGCGACGAGGCTCGCCGACGCGGACGTGATAGTGGCCGGCGGTCACGGTATCAGAAGGGCGGACACGTTCGGAACGCTGCAGGAACTCGCGGACGTGCTCGGCGGCACGGTAGGCGGGTCCAGAAAGGTCGTGGACCTCCGGTGGCTTCCCAAGGACAGGCAGGTGGGGCAGACCGGCAAGACCGTGAGGCCGAACGTCTACGTGGCGGTGGGGATATCGGGAGCGGTCCAGCACCTTGCGGGGATGCAGGAGTCCGAGAAGATAGTCGCGATCAACAACGATCCCGAGGCGGAGATTTTCAAGATCTCCGACTTCGGCATCGTGGGGGACCTCTTCGAGGTCGTCCCGGAGATGATCCGCCAAATCAGGGAAAGGCGGCCCGCCAAGGAGCCTATCTAAGCAGCGCCCTGGAGATTACCATCTTCTGGATCTCGCTCGTCCCTTCGTATATCTCTGTGATCTTCGCGTCCCTGTAGTATCGTTCGACGGGATACTCGCGCATATAGCCGTACCCGCCGAAAATCTGAACCGCATCTCGACTGACGTTCACGGCGACGTCCGAGGCCTTCAGCTTCGCCATTGCCGCTTCGCTGGAGAACCTCCCGCCCTTCTGCTTCACGTGCGCCGCCCGGTAAACGAGGAAGCGCGCGGCATCGATCTCCGTAGCCATATCCGCCACCATCCACTGGATAGCTTGGAACGAGGATATGGGCTTGCCGAACTGCACTCTCTCCTTCGAGTACGCGATTGCCTCGTCCAGAGCTCCCTGGGCTATCCCGACCGCCTGAGCGGCGATTCCGATCCGCCCCGCGTCGAGGGCCCACAGGGCTATCTTGAACCCCGCACCCTCCTCTCCGAGCAGGTTCTCCTTCGGGATTCTGCAATCCTCATAAATCATCTCCATCGTGACGGACGCGTGGATCCCCATCTTCTTCTCCTTCTTTCCTCTCGAGAACCCGGGCGCATCGGTCGGGACGAGGAGCGCGCTCATTCCCTTGTACCCCTTCTCCTTGTCCGTCATGACGAAGACCAATGAAAGGTCCGCGCCGGCCGCGTTCGTGATGAACTGCTTCTTGGCGTTGATGATGTATTCGCCACCCTCTACCCTCGCGGTGCCCTTCACGGCGGCGGCATCCGAGCCCGCGTCTGGTTCTGTCAGGCAGTAGCATCCGATCTTCTTCCCGCTCGCGAGGCCTGGAAGCCACTTCTTCTTCTGCTCCTCAGTCCCGAACTTGACTATCGGATCACATCCGAG
>JAGMCJ010000106.1 GCA_023129265.1 Thermoplasmata archaeon
GGCGGGACCGCCATGCCCATTATTCCCATCTCGCCCAGCCTTCTCAGGATCTCAATCGGGTACTCCGCCTTCTCATCGTAGTCCGCCCGAGTAGGCTTGATCTCCTTCTCCGCGAAGTCTCGGACGGTCTTCTTCAGCATCTTCTGCTCGTCAGTCAAATCAAAATCCATTGTCCTACCCCCTACGCGTAAGGGGGGAAAACTTCGGCGTCTATAAACATTCGCATGAAGGCCTGCCCGCACTCTGCCAACGAGCGGAGCAGGCGAGGAAAACGAATAATAGCGGGACGCGCATTTGCCCGAACGGTGGGAACCTGACGGTCAAGAAATTCGAAAGCGATGCCCTCGGAATCGCGATAGAGATAGATTACGACAAGTGCATAGGCGCGGGGGAGTGCGTCGACGTGTGTCCTACCGAGGTCTACGAGCTGGTGGACGGTAAATCGACCGCTCCGAACATCGATGAATGCATCGAGTGCTGTGCATGTGTGGAGGCCTGTCCAACTCAGGCGATAAAACACACGTCATGCTGAGGGCGATGCTCACACAGCTACCTTAAGCGCCTCTTGGGGAGTTTTCCCGCTCTTTATTGCGATTTTCATGGCAAGGTCCGCGAAGGCGGTTTCCACATTCCTCCCGGTCCTGGCGCTTGTGAACATGAAAGGAGACCTGATTTTCGTTGAGAGATCAGCGACTTCTCCCCCCTCCATGTCGAACCTGTCCTCCAGGTCGCACTTGTTGACGAGCAGGTGTATGGGGACATCCCCCGTGACCTCCAAAACGGATGAAAGCCAGTCCTCAACGCCCGCGAGGGTCTTCCTTCGAGTTATGTCGATAACAACGAGGATTCCCTGCACACCGACATAGTACTTCTTCATGTGCAGCTCGGCCAGGCGCCTCTCCCCGACGATGTCCCAGATCACCATGTCCACCCTGACCGCCTTGCCTTTGTGGAAGTCGAGATAGACCTGTTTCTTGGAGACCTTCGCCCCTATCGTCCTTATGTGCTTGTCACTGAACTGGTCCAGAACGTATCTTCGGATGAGGCTGGTCTTCCCGACCTTCTTGTCCCCGACCAGGCCGATCTTGGCCTTGAGGACGCTCCCTGTCGGCTTGATTTGGTCCTCCGCCACGATCCTCATCTCGTACTCTATCCCGCTCGTCTTCAGGAGGTAATGGACCCTCTTCACTGCATCGTGGACTGCTCTTATCATCTCAGGCTGGGAGAGCGCATTCTTCGGGACCGTCAGGAAGATTCGATCCTTGTCACAAAGCCAGCCATCCGTCTCAAGGACGCTCGAGATGGTCTCCAGACGATAGGACCTCCCCTTCGCAAGAACCTCGAAGACTATCCTGCTGTCCTTGTTGACATCAACGAGGTTGCTACTGGAAACACCGTCCAACAGTATCTTTCTTCTCTTTTTCGACAGCAAGTGGCTCTCCTCTAGACTAAGCTCGTCAAGAACTCCATTCCTCGGTCACATTTTCAACCCTACGCTCTGATTTTCATCCGTGATAAGAACACGCTCCAGCGACCGCGCTCTGCTCACGGGCCCTTTCGTGGCTGTGCCAATATTCATATCATCCAACTGTTTATCAGAATCGAATCGCCCAACTTTCCACCTGACACGTTGGTGGTAATAAGATGAAGGAGATAATATTCCACGGCAGAGGCGGACAGGGAGCCGTACTGGCGGCGCAGGCACTCGCGAGTGCAGCCGTCTTCGAAGACAAGTACGCGATGGCCTTCCCGCACTTCGGAGCTGAGAGACGAGGAGCTCCCGTGGCAGCGTTCGCCCGGATAGCAGAGGGACGCATACTCACGAAGGCGCACATCTACAAACCGGACTACGTGATTGTTCTGGACCCCTGGCTTGCCGGGCTGGTGGACGTTGCGAAAGGGATAGAGGGACACGAGGGAACGTCAGGAGGAGTCCCCATGGGAAGCGTGAAGACGGATATCTGCCAGGGCCTGAACAAGGAGGGAGCGGCAGTCCTGAACACCACCCGCCCGCCCGACGAAGTGCGGCTGAGCCTTGAGGTCTGTGTGGGAACGGTGGATGCCACCACGATAGCCCTGGAGACACTGGGTCATCCGGCAACGAACAGCTGCATGCTCGGCGCCTTTGCGAAGACCACGGAAGAGGTCAGCATCGAATCGATTGAGAAGGGAATAATGGACGTCTTCGGTGAGAGGCTCGGAGAAGGCATCGCCGAGAGGAACGTAAAGGCGGCAAAGCTGGGATTCGAGAGGACCGAGGTCGGAACGTGCAGCGGAGGGAGAGAATTCCCCGCTCAGAAGAAATGGCTGCCGGACGTCGATGAACTCCCAACAGGGTGTGCAATCAGATCGCAGGACACCGAATACGGAAGGCTCGGTCCCGGGTCGACCGTTCAGAACGAGACGGGCTCTTGGCGGACGTTTCACCCTATCATCGACGACGAGAAATGCACCTACTGCTTGCTCTGCTGGTTCCATTGTCCGGACGGCTGCATCCGAAGGGTCCCCGA
The DNA here is from genome assembly GCA_023129265.1 of Thermoplasmata archaeon. Classification (GTDB taxonomy): domain Archaea; phylum Thermoplasmatota; class Thermoplasmata; order RBG-16-68-12; family JAGMCJ01; genus JAGMCJ01. The sequence goes on from JAGMCJ010000106.1 coordinate 2,511, forward strand.
CAAGGAATCGGTCAGCGTCGACTACTTCTACTGCAAGGGCTGCGGCATATGCTCTGAGGTCTGTCCCGTGGATGCCATAACCATGGTCAGGGAGGTGGAGGGATGAGGCGGGTCATCGGGTCGAACTACGCCACAGCATACGCCGTCATGAGAGCCAGGGTCGA
>JAGMCJ010000107.1 GCA_023129265.1 Thermoplasmata archaeon
CAAGGTGGACCGGGCGATAAGGAAGTGGGACGTGGAGGAGAACGGGGTCGTTCTGAACATCAGCGGCGGGACCGTGATTCTCGCTGACGCGGCCCTCCTGGCGGGATACCACAACGGCGTCGAGATCTACCACGTGGATGAGAAGGTGACGAAGCTGCCCGTCATAAAGGGCATGAAGGTCAGCGACCGGTTCACCGAGCGGCAGACGCTTCTGATCAGGGCTCTCGAGGCGGACGACACGATCCCGAGGCTCGCGAACAGACTCAAGAGCACTGGAATGGATGAGCAGGCAGTCAGGCGGGAGATCCGTATGCTATCCAACGAAGGCGTGATAGGGCAGCGGCTCGAGAAAGGCCTGATACGGCTAGCCTTCAACGAGGGGCAGGAGTGGTTCAAGCGGTTCCTGTAGGCGGGTTTTCACTTTCATTCCTCCCTCCCACCCTTGCCCTTAAGTCTTGCGAGTGGGCTACCATAACCGAGGGAAAGATATGGTCTACGATGACCTTAAGGAATACAACGGCCAGAAGTACATGGGAATGACCGTGGGTGGGAAGCACAAGTGGAACTACCCGAGCGGCGTGTGGACCGAAGAGAAGGTCGCTCCTGACAAGTGGGCGTTCACATTCAGTTCCATGAAGTGCAGGAATGAGCCCGCGCCGGAGAGCTCTGGTGCGCCTGTTGACACGCAGTACCGTTGGTGCATACTGGCGGTCCAGCGGTCCCGGAAGCTCGACAAGGACACCTATGAGACCATCATGGAGGGTCTCAAGTTCAAAATCGCGCACAAGAGACCTTACTGGCGGAAGTGGAGCAGCGAATATCCCGACAACCCGTCCGACAAGCAGAGGATCACAGCGATTCTGGAAGATACGCTGGAAAGGGTGAAGGAGGGTGGATTGACGTTCCTGCAGAAAGCTGATGAATACGAGTCTAGTTCCTGAGCCTTTTGAGTTGCAGGGAGAGTGTGATATAAATGTCCGGCATGACGACGATATCCGTAGGGTTGGACACAGAAGAGATGCCCAAGCGACTACGGAGCCAAGACCAGACATTTGACGATGTCATCAGACAGCTCGTCGAGGGTGCCGCAACAGAGAAACTGGACAGGCGTTGGAACCTCATCTTGGAGGAGGAGTTCATACCGCTGGAATCTGTGTGATGTTGCAGTCGTGAATGTCCAGGGCAGTGTGTTCGGTCCCGATCCACTACAGGGTTCGCTCTGGATGCAAGCAGAAAGGTAAACGAAGAGGTGCATCGGGCCTTACCGACTATCACGCTAGAACCGTATCGTCGTGGTGCTGTCAAAACCCTTGGCGGGCTTTCGGGAGAGCTTCTGGGACATCAGGAGGGCCTTCACCTTGTTCTCTCGGGAATGCTCTTCTGCAATCTCTCGGATCCTCTGACGAAGCGCTTCGCTCCAGTTCACTCCCTTTGTCCGCCGCATTGCTTCCCTGGTCTCGGGGTCGAGCCGTATCGTCAGCATAGGCATTGCAGACCATACGGACATACTCGCGTATATATCTCTAGCTAAGGAAGCCGACGTGAGTCGAGGGCTTCAACGAGGACCTCATGGCGAACATTATATGACGCGCCGCACATCGCCCCAAACATGATGCTCCTCAAGAAGCACACACACGAGCAGAGGGAAGAACTCGCCAAGCGGATCCTTCCGAAGCTCAGGGAGAAGTTCGGCGACGACCTCGTCGCCTTCGCCGCTCAGGCCTCCCACGCACGGGGCGAGGACTTCGGATACTCCGACCTGGAGCTGATAGCTTTCCTCAAGGAGATGCCCTCCGAGAAGAAGTGGGGCGCCATGGTCAGGGTGTACGACGGCATGCTCATCGAGCTCGTGTGGACGACGAAGGAGACGTACCTCAAGGAGGTCAAGGACGTGACGAAAGAGTGGTTCCTGGCGGGCTCCGACACGCTTCTCTCGCTCATGAACGAGGAGTTCGTGCGTGAGCTCAACGAGTACGTTACTCCGGACCTGGAGCAGAAATGCCTCAAGTACGCAGCGAACAGGTTCAAGTTCGAGGTGCAGAAGTCCTTCGGCAAGGTGCTCAACGCTCTCGACGCGGAGAACCGGGAAGGGCTCCCGCTCATGCTCTTCGACGCCGTCTTCCACGCGCTCGTGACGCTCTCATTCCTGAACTGCACTCCGTACGTCACGTTCGCCCGCATGGTTGAGAGGGCGAGGACGTTCGAGACAAAACCCGCAGGCCTGGATGAACTGCTCGATGTCGTCGTTGGCGGGAACTATCGGGACCTGGCCTCGTTGCGAGAAATCATGGTGAGAGTTTTCGCGGGGTTCGAGGAAATCTTCGAGGCAAGAGGCGTGGAACTGCCTGACGACGACATCGACCCTGAGCTCCCGAACAAGGACTTCCTGCCTTGAGCAAGCGTCGTCCCGCGTCTGGGTGTGTCTGATTTGTCGATTCTTTACATAGAGTAAAGCTTTTTTACCTGTAATCGGATATGTACAGCATGAAGAAGAAGGTGACCACCGCCACAATCAGCTCGAAGGGTCAGATAACCCTTCCGAAGGTTCTGAGGGAGAAATATCACCTGACCGAGGGGGAGAAAGCCATCATACTTCCAGCCCGTGAAGGAATTCTCGTAAAGCACAGGGAGCTCTCCTTGAGGGGGATGCTCGCTGGCAAGATCCAGACGGATCGCTTCGAGAAGGACCTCAGGGAGCTGAGGAGGGAGTGGACCCTTTGACGGAGTACGTCCTCGACACGATGGCCCTCGTGAGGTTGCTCGAGGACTCACTGCCCAAGAAAGCGAACGACGTAGTCCGGGGAGCCGAGAAGGGTGAGAACCTTCTTCTCGTTCCCGAAATCGTCATGGGCGAGTTCCTCTACATCGCACTCAAGGGAAGGCTGGAGACGGACGACCCAGTCGCGACGACAGAGGAAGTCCTCATGCACTTGAGATCCTCGCGATTCGTCTCCCCCGTTCGAATGGACTTCTCCTGCTGGGAGGCTTTTATCGAGGTCGGCCTGGCTGAGCTACACGACAGGATGATATGCTCCGTCGCCTTTGCCAGGAACGCCCCCGTGATAACGAACGACAAGGAAATCACCTCCTGGGGCGGAGTGGAGATAATCTGGAACTGATCAGGCAGGTGCGCACCGCTTGGAAGCGCACGTTTCGCTCCACGCAATCTCGCGGAGCAGAGGCCTCATCTGTTTTTTCGGCAATCACAATACCACAGGTGCCAGAACTGACGGACGGACTGAGCACCGTGTCTCTAATCCGGTTCGGGCAACAGATCGCAGAAGTAGAAGGAGTCCCGTAGGACGATGTCGCCTATTGAAAAGCTCACCTCATTGTCGAAAATCGGCCCGTCGAACACGAACGTATGGTACTCGCCGTTCTCACCGCTCGGGTCGACATGAGGCGGAAGCTCTGCGAGGAAGCTCTCATCGATCACTCGACCGACGAACTCCCTACCTAGGACTCTCGAGTCGGTGCATGTGACTACCGCCCTGAATCCCAGGTCAATGAACGATTCCACCAGACCTGCGGTGTCCCTATGCCACAGGGGAAAGAGGCCCTTCATTCCCACCTTGCGCAGGTTCATCTCACGATAGCTCCTCACATCCTCCAGAGAGACGTCCCCGAACACGACAGAGTGAACGCCTTGGCTCCTGTACTTCTCAAGAACTTGCCTCATCTTCGTATCGTAGTCCTCGTTCGAGGCGTTCTGGGAGATAAAGACTTCCTCGATGCGGTGGCCCAGCGACCTGACCTGCTGCTCCAGAAGGGTCCTCCTGACGCCGTGCATGCTGATCCTCTCATAGCCTTCCGTTACGGTCGTCAGCAACGCCGCGACCTCGTAAGCGTCACCTCTCGTGATCTCGTACAGGGCCATGGCGCTATCCTTCCCCCCGCTCCAAGACAGAAGCAGTCTCTCTTTCAGCTCGATACCTCACTTCTTGCTAGTTCCTGCTCCCGCGAATGTCGCTATGATTACTCATATCTTTGCCCCAGCGTTCATGACATGAATGGCGTACGAGGTGAGAACGAACCACAACTTTATTAGGCAGGAGTGTTTGGGACTACAAAGCGTGCAAGAATCAGGAGCTCTTTTGGACCTCGTTCTTGTCGTAATAAAATAGGAGAGTGAAACATCATGGAGTCGCGTGAAACGCATAAGGCAACATGTTCTGACTGCGGCCAGGAATGCGAAGTTCCCTTCAAGCCTGACCCGGACAGACCCGTGTACTGCCGAGATTGCTGGGCCAAGAGACGGCCGCAGAGAAGCAGAAGGTTCTAGAAGTCGATACTGACACAATGAGTGAAACCGCACCGAGATTGGTCGAGCGTTCACGTGCCGACGATTGATGCAAGAGGCGGGTCCGAAAGCGATGTTCAGTTTTGGATTCTTTGTCCTATGATCCCAAAAGGGTCAGAGAACTGATATCTCTTGCGCGGCTCAGCAACCTGAAATCAAATCGTCCTCGTAGTCCTCGATCTCTTCGACCTCGATGGCGTCATCGGGGACGAACTGCTCGAATAGGTAGGTCCATTCCTGAACGGACACGAGCCTCTTGGTCTTGGATATCCTCGTCGTCCTGACGCTTGTGACGCCTTCAAGAGGTCTCACGTAGCGCTCGACGAATCTCCTCAGCGTAGACTCGCCCCTGCAGGAGTAGGACACGAAGATATCGCCTCCCTCTCCTCTCAGAGTGTAGGCTAGGTAGTTCGGCACAACGGATTGCGTTGCCTTGTGGCGGGACAGCGTATCATATGTCTTCGCCAAAAAGCGGGGCTCACATGACACCGCAATCGTGAATCTCTTCAGATCCTCAAACGTGCCCTTAGGGATGGGGAAGAACCTTGGATTCATCAGACCGATGACTTTAATCGACCTCACGTACATTATCGGAGCCATATGGGTCAACACAAAGTCCGAAACGTCGCTCACATCCTTCCCACTGATGAAGAGACTGACGTCCTCTCGCATGTCCCTGTGCGTGAGGTAGACGACTTGACAATCGGAGTTGGTCCAACTATCGTGATTCGCTATTACGTAGTCCCAGAGCTTCTTGAGGTTCCCAGGCCTATAAGTGGTGGTTCCCCCCTCTCCCTTTTCTTTCAGCCAGACCCTGACCCTTGCTATTGTCAACATTGCGAATCCTCCACGACATCGTGAGGTCGAGAACAATGACCGTAGAATAATCGGCCCACTGCTATTTGCCCTTTTGGGGAGTATTGGTTGGGATTCAGGCTCGACAGAATGAGCATCGAGACCGAATTCGACAACAGCAAGACCGATGAATGTATGAAATCATCCTTCCCAACCAAGACATCAACCTCCAGTCCTTTCAATCATCGCCTTCACGCTCACGATTCCTGGGCAACATAGAGAGGGGATGTACCCTCGATTCTGTCCAACCTCATCAAATGTCTCCTTCGCATCACAGCTATCTGATCCAGAACGCGCTTGCCCGGAATTCTCGTCAGTTCCGCAATCGTCTTCACCGACAGGGGTCCGCTCTTTGTGGCCCGGAGTATGCGGTGCCTGTCGAACTCATCTTCTATTGCTTGATCCAGAAGTATGTCCAGCTCCTCTTCTGTGAGTCTCTTTCCATAGACATTGCCTACTCCCTCTATCTCGATCTGCTTGTTGATTAAGGCTCTCAACCGGAAATCCTCGGCCGCACTCTTCGCCGCTTCAAGATGCTGTATTATGTCTGGGTCTGGATCCTCGCCAGCAACTGGGTTGGGACCCATTTCCCTTATGAGGTCTGTGAATTCCGACATCAGACCTGCAAACCGTGCTCCTTCTGAGGCGGATATCCAATCCAACCTGACTCGAAGAGGGTCCATTCCTGCCTTCTCGACCAGTTTCTTGGCAAGCTTCATTCTTTTCTCCGCGTAGTAGTTCCCCTTCGTGTAATGGCAATCGCCGGGATGACAACCTCCGACGAATACGCCATCCGCACCACGAAGGAACGCTCCAAGTATGATCAGAGGGTCCACTCTTGCAGAGCACATCACTCGAACCACGTTAACATTCGGCGGATATTGAAATCGACTGACTCCGGCCAGATCCGCGGCCGCATACGAACACCAATTGCAGAGGAAGCCTACGATTCGAGGGGTGAATCCCCCATCGGAATCCATCCCGGCGCCGGCAATCGTAGCAACCTGTGCGAGTATCTGCTCCTCGGTGAAATGCTTGGCAGTCATCGCCCTACTTGGACAGCCGCTCGCACAACTCCCACACCCCTTGCAGAGTGCATCTGTGACGAGGGCTTTGCCCTTCTCCTCATCAATGCGAATGGCATCATATGGACATATGGCTTCGCACGTTCCGCATTTCACGCAGACTTCTTCGTCGACGTAGGCAATCGGTCCCTCAGCAACCAGCTGAGCCTTCGAAAGAATTCCCATGGCCTTCGCAGCTGCGGCCCGGGCCTGCGCCATGTTTTCGTCCACGAATCTCGGTCCTTGTGACAAGCCGCACAAGAGAATGCCGTCGGTAGCGAACTCCACTGGTCTGAGTTTCTTATGGGCCTCCAGGAAGAAGCCATCCGCACCCAAAGGAACCTTGAGAACCTCCGATAGCCTCGCGTTGTCTGGATTAGCTCTCGTCGCGGCGTTGAGGACGATATATTCCGGTTCGAGAAGGATGTCCATCATGAGGAAGCGGTCATTCACAACTATCTTCAGCTCTCCGTTCTCCTCTCTGACCTCAGGCGGGTTCTCGTCGTCGTATCTGAGGAATATGACTCCCTTCCTTGACGCCTCTCGGTAGTACCTCTCCCTGAACCCGTACGTCCGTATGTCCTTGTACAGGATGTACACGGGGGTGTCGGGATACCTCTCCTTCACCCAAAGAGCGTTCTTGATGGACGTGGAGCAGCATATGCGACTGCAGTTGTGATACTCCGGCACGCGTGAGCCCACGCATTGTATGATGACTATGCTCTCGGGCTTGAAGTCCTCGTGCAGCAGCCTCTCTTCCAGTTCGAGCTGCGTCATGACGTGATCGTTCTTTCCGTA
>JAGMCJ010000108.1 GCA_023129265.1 Thermoplasmata archaeon
ACTACATATATTTTGGTATTCTGTTTATACATTTTAAAACATATGCACATACACCAGCGCCTCAAGCTCATAACTCACCCTTGAAGTAGGCCTGCGTCCTCTTGTCCTTGGGATTCTCGAGCAGCTGCTTCATCGGACCGTACTCGACAAGCTTGCCGAGGTAGATGAACGCCCCGTAGTCCCCGAGCCGCCTAGCGCGGCGGAGGTTGTGCGTAACTACAACGACCGTGAGCTCCTTCTTCAGGGTGAGCAGCCTCTCCTCGATCTTCTTTGCGGAGATCGGATCGAGCGCTGAGGTGGGCTCGTCCGCCAGGATTATCTCGGGCTCGACGGCGAGACCCCTGGCCAGACAGAGCCGTTGCTGTTGGCCGATGGAGAGCTTCCACGCCGGAGTGTCCAGCCTGTCCTTGACCTCCTCCCAGATCCCTGCCTGCCTGAGGTGGTCCTCCACGATGCTATCGAGCTTGTCCCTGTCCCTCTCGCCGTGTATCTTGGGTCCGTAGGCAACGTTGTCGTATATCGACATCGGCAGCGGGTAGGGTCTCTGGAACAGGAGCCCCATCTTCCTCCTTATCTCGATGATGTCCGCCTTCGGGTCGAAGACGTCCTCCCCGTCGACCAGGACCTCTCCTCGGACCGTCACATCATCGATGAGGTCTATCAGCCTGTTGAAGGACTTCAGAAGGGTCGTCTTCCCGCAGCCAGAAGGCCCTATGATCACCGTTATCTTCTTGTCCGGTATATCCAGCGTGACATCCTTCAGGGCGCAGTGCTTGCCATAGAACACCGTCAGATTTCGTACCTGTATGTGCGGCTTTGCTATCACCATCTCATCTCCCACCTCCAATCGAGAACCTCTTCGCCAGTATCCTCGAGCTGACGCTGAGACAGAGGACCATGAGGAGCAACACGAACGCAGCCGCGTAGGCGGCGTCCTGTACATTGGAGAAGGGACTGTTGTAGAGGAAGTACACCGCCAACGGGAGCGAGGCGACCGGGTCGGCGAGGGAGGAGGGCAGGTAGTTCGAGTATCCAGCGGTGAACAGGATGGACGCAGCGTCCCCAATCGCCCGCCCGAACGCGAGGAGAATGCCCGTAATCACGCCTGGCAAAGCCCACCTCGCGGTGACTTTGAACGAGGTCTCGAAGCGCGTGCTTCCCACCGCGTAGGAGGCCTCCTTGAGCTCCTTGGGAACCATCTTCAGGACCTCGTCGATTGCCCGGATTAGTATGGGGAGCTCGAGCAACGTGAGGACAAGGATGCCGGCCATCAGCGATGTCCTCATCCCGATGTAGACCATGATGGAGAACGCGAACGCCCCGTAGACTATCGACGGCGTTCCCCAGAGGACATCCAAGGAGAGTCTCGTAAGCCTCGCGAACAACCCTCCCCTCGAGTAGTCCTTCTGAAGGTACAGGGCGACGGGGATGCTTATCAGCGTGGCGAGTCCAGTCGCGCCGATGGCCAAGTAGACGGAGCCGACTATGGCGTTCAGGATCCCGCCTCCGCCACGCCCAAGAAGGAAGCTTGCGGTGTGGGTCTTCGTCAGCATGTCCACCGACAGTGCGGAGATGCCCCTGACGGTGATGATGGCCATTGTTCCCAACAGGCTGGCGATGACCACTGCGGTCGAGGCTATCATGAGGAACTTGAAGATGCTCTCGGTCAGCTTCCTTTTATTCAACGCTCCACCCCCTCTTCAGTCTGCGAAGGACCAGTCGGGCCCCTAGGTTGAATGCGAGGACGATCACCAGCAGAACGAGAGCAGCGAAGAGCAGGGCCGACCCGGATAGGGGGATACTCATCAACTCGCCGTACTCCTTGGCGATTAGCGAGGGTAACGGGGAAGCTGGGTCGAAGACCGATGTCGGGACGATCTCCTTGTTCCCCACGACCATCAGGACCGCCATTGTCTCTCCGAAGGCCCTGGAGAAGCCTAGCACGACAGCGGCGACTATGCCTGGAGAGGCCGAGCGAAGGACGACATGCCTTGTCGTTTCCCACTTTGTGGCACCCAGAGCAAGCGATGTCTCCCTTGCTGCGAGGGGTACCGATTGGAGCACTTCCCCGGAGACCGAGATGACGATCGGGAACACCATGACCGCCAGGATGATCCCCGCCGTCAGAACGGTGAAGCCCGAGGTCGAGACTCCGAAGATGGGAGCGACATAGTCCCTTATGAACGGCACGAGCACCAGAAAGGCCCACAACCCGAAGACCACGGAAGGAATGCAGGCCAGGAGGTCGATGAGCGGGCGAACGATGTCCTTAATCCTCTTGTGCGCATACTCGGAGAGGTACGTCGCGGTCAGAAGGCTGAGCGGGACGCTTATGGCCATGGCTATTCCCGTCACCCAGAGCGTGCCCATGATCGGTCCGAAGAGACCGTAGCGGCCACGCTCGGGATTCCAGTCGGAGGAGCCCAGCAGATCCCAAAGGGGCCTCTCCCCGAGAATGGGGATCGACTTCAGGAAGAGCCCGATGGCAATCACAACGATGAGAAGGGCGCAGAAGAGCGTCGCTAGGAACATCAGTCTGCTTGACACCTTCTCCTTGATTCTTCTCCACATCTAGCTCATCCTCCTGAAGACGCGACTGGCTCTCTCGAAGCAGTCTTCTTCTGGGAAGTCTGGGTGTTTCATATCTGAATGGGCGGGCTTTGACGTTACTCACGAAAGATCAGCGTGGGCCTGAGCGAGTGATGCATTACCTTGGAGGCCACCTCGCCCAGAAGCATGTCTGCAACGGCCGATGTCCCCCGGTAGCCCATCACGATTAGATCGAAGTCCCGCTTCCTTGCCTCGGCCAGTATCTCTTCGGCGGGCTTGCCGATTCTGACCATTTCTCCGGCGGCCACCCCGTGTTCCTTGAGTATCTCGACCCCCGCATGGACGAACTCCCAAGCCTGGTTCACGGCTTCGCTCGACTTCCACGGCGAGATAGAGAGCACGGTCACGTCCGCCCCTGCTGCCTTCGCTATACTCGTAGCAAACCTGATGGCCCTGTACGAGCATTTCGACCCCGCCGTGCACATCAGAATGTTGGCGACGTCTCTCAACTTCTTAACGACGATGACGGGCTTCTTCGCATGATGGATTATCTGCGAAGAGATCCCTCCCAGGAGGAATTCCATCACGGCCGAAGTTCCGTGCGAGCCGACGACCAGGAGGTCGAAGTTCTCCTCGTGGAGCTCATTGAGCACCTCGGCCGCTGGAGATACGCCCTCCCTTATTCTGACTCCTATGTCGACCTTCAGGCCCTTCTTGAACTTCTTCAACTCTGATGTCATCCTGCGCTCTTGCTTGTCGATATCATCTTTCGTCTTAGCGACCATGGCACCCCAGCCTGGGTAGATGAGCGCTTCCTCCACGACATGGATGACCTCCAGCTCCGCACCGAGAATGCGAGCCAGATTGACACCATACCTGAGCGCAGTATTCTCCTCAATGTCCTCGTCAACAGCTACCAACAATCTCTCAATGTCGCCAGTCACTTTATCACCCCGCCCAACCAAATGCGACCTTTGCGAGCGTCAAGATTCCGAGGACAGAGATGGCTATGCCCACCATGACCCTGAGATTCCTTGCATGGACCTTCTTCACAGTAAACGCGGCTATCGGAACGGAGATGAGGCCGCCTATCAGGAGCCAAGGCACAAGACCCCACTGCGCGTTCGGAACGAACAGGAGGAAGAGAACCGCTCCCACCGCAGAAGTCAGGCCCTCCGCCACGGAGCATATCCCGATTGCGCTCTTGCTGTGCACACCTGAAAGTATCTGGCCACCCGTGGCGACTGGGCCATAACCCCCACCGCTTATCCCCTTGTTGAAAGCCGCGAAGAGGCCCAGTCCGACTATCTTTTTCATGGTCAGCACGAACGTCCTCCCGAAGGTGAGGAGTATGACCACACCGATGGAGAGAACCATGATGCCGATGTAGAGCTTTATGTAGTCCCCTGGAAGGCTGACAAATGCAAAGACGGAGATTACCACCCCGATTATGCTGCAGACAGAGAGGATAACCATTACCTTGAGATCGATTGATCCCGATCTGAGATTCACGTTCCCAAAATAGTGATGAAACGTTCCCGCCAAGAGTCCGGTCATGAACTCGCTGAGAAGGAGGGCTGGAACAATCTGAAGGAGGCCGAATCCCATGATGAGGAGGACAGGGGTGAGGCTGGTTCCATAGCCCATTCCAAGGGAGGAATCGGTATACTCGAATATGAAGGCCAGAAAGATCAGAAGCATGATGGATCCTAGGAACATGAATCAGTCTCCATCCTTCTCATGAGGTTTTCCCTTCCATTGCTGCGTGGAGTCCGTTCGACAGAAGCAACGTGATGTTCCCGTCATCGGGGTCGAGACATCGGAGAGAGGATACATATAATCCCGAATCAATGGCACGGTCACGAGAAAGATACACAATCCGAAGATCATGGAAGGAATGCCAGCTGGGAAATCAACGAGCTGCCGCACAAAGTCCCTAATCCTCTTGGGTGCGTGTTCCGAGAGGTGAGTACGCCTCAAGAGGCTCAACGGCACGCTTATGGCCATGAGTATCCCGGTCACCGAAGAAGTTACCTCTCTGATGGGGGGAACCGACTCCAGGAGAAGGCGGATGGCAATCACAACGACGAGAAGGGCGCAGAAGAGCGTCGCTAGGAACATCAGTCTGCTTGACACCTTCTCTACGATCCTTCTCCACATCCGACTCAGCCTCTCGAATGGGCGTTCGTCTTATTCTTCGAGCTTCGCCAGCTCCAGTTCGAGCCTCTCATGCGAAAGGGGAACGTAACCCACGTCAGCCACGTACTCCTGTCCGTCCGTCAGAATCCAGGTGAGGAAGTCCTTGACGCCGCCGCTCGGCTTTCCCTTGGTCACGAGGTTGAGATCTCTGGCTGGCGGGGAGGGGTAATCGCCCCGCTTGATGGCATCGATCAGCGTGCTCTTGTTCTGATAGAAGTTCTCGTCCTCGTCCACTTGTCCGTTGCCGTTCAGGTCGATGGGCACGATTGCAAGGTCCGTTGCCGGTTCGCCGGTGTCTATGTTGTAGGCGTAGTTCACGTTGTTGTAGCCGAGCGCAAGACTGTCCCTCGCCACCTCGGCGGCCACGCCGGGGTCTCCGACTATCTCGGTCCCGAGCAGGTCGCCCTGATAGTAGCCAAGGTATTTCGCCCATATCTGGGCAGCACCGCAGGCGTCAGCCCGCGAGAGCACATGGATGCTGTCGGCGTTCGTCGTGTTGACGACCTCGCCCCAATCCGTGATGTCCCCCGTGATCCAGATGCCGATGAACTGCTCGACCGTCACGCCCTGAACCATCAGCTCATCGAGGACTGGGTTGTTCCTGTTCACCGTGACGACGACGCCGTCCTTGGCCACCGAGACCCAGAACGCACCTTGGGAGATCTCCTCAGGGAAGATTTCCCTGGAGACCATCCCAATGTCGGTGAGGCCGCTCAGGACATCCGTCATGCCTTGACCAGCGCCGCCACCGCTGATGTCAACCCTCAGTTCAGGATTGAGGGATTCGTACTCTTCTCCCCACGTCACCATCATGGGGTAGAGGGCCCAAGCGCCGGACACACGAATCGTTTCCACCTTCTCGCTTGTCAGGATCGAATAGGATATCGCCGCGATCAGGAGAGCCAAGACGACCACGATGAAGAGAACACGAGCGGTCACTCTCCTTTTGTGCGAAGTATCCCTCATAGCAAGGACCAAATTGTTTAGGACTATATATAACCCTTTTGGTAGTGTATATAAACGTTATGGTGGACATCGTGATGGCGCGAAATTCCTTGTCAAATCTGTTCTGACGCTCGCCTAGGGCGTGCCGGATTCACTCGGGTCAGATCCAAGCCACACAGCGGGACAAAAGGTTTATAGACACATCTGCTGTATTCCAGCGCAGTAGGTCGATAAGATGATATTCGTTGTCAGACTACACCCGGAATGCGAGATTGATGGCATCTGGAAGTTCGTGGAGAAGACATTCAAGAACAAGAAAGCTGGCGGTGTTATCCCGCTGTACGTCTCGCAGAGAGATGACCAGCACTACGTTGACATAATCATAGAGGCAAAGGACTCCGAGGGTCTCGCCGAGTTCCTAATCAAGGAGGTCCCGAAGTGCAAGGAAATCGACGACACGAGGACAGTGACTCTGATGAAGCCCGCCTTCTATCCCGTCCCATCAGGAGCGGGGGAAGGCCTCAAGAGATTCGTCGTCTCGTTCTCGGTGAAGCCTCACAACTATCGAACGGTGTTCAACAGACTGCTCAAGTTGAAATTCCCGAAGAACATCCACTTCATCTACGTCGCATACACGTTCGGTGACGAGGACATAATCGCCTCCGCCCTGGCGAAGGATTGCAAGACCATGAAGAAATTCGTGCGGGAGAGGGTCAGGAACATACCCGGAGTAGTGTCCGCAATCCCCCACATGATCCGCAGATCGAAGAGGCTCGCGACGAAGCCCGTGTGGAAGCGCACGCAGAAGAAGTACTCCGCGGAGAAGATAACGGGGGTTGCACCCAAGGACGAGTTCGACTACGATTGGACCCTCGCAGAGGAATGCGTCGTCCACGGAGCGCTTCCGGACGAGTTCTAGTCCTCGATCCCGTGGGCGAGCTTGGCGGCCCTGACCGTGTTCTTCATGAGCATAGTGATGGTCATCGGACCGACTCCACCCGGCACGGGCGATATCGCGGCGGCCTTCTCCTTGATCCCTTCGAAGTCCACATCCCCGACGAGCCTGTATCCCCTCTCCTTGCTCGGGTCGTCCACGCGGTTGACGCCGACGTCTATGACGACAACGCCGTCCTTGACCATGTCCGCCGTGACCGTGTTCGGCCAGCCGGTAGCGGCGATGACTATGTCCGCATCCTTCGTGTACTTGGCGATGTCATCGGTACCAGTGTGGCAGATGGTCACCGTCGCGTTCGCCCCCTCCTTCTTCTGAAGCAGTATGTTGGCGATGGGCTTCCCAACGATGTTGCTCCTGCCCACGACGACGACGTGCTTTCGAGCGGGATCGTTCCCGCTGCGGAGAAGCATCTCCTGTATCCCGTGCGGGGTGCACGGAAGGAAGTACGGATCGCCGATCATCAGTTTGCCCACATTGACCGGATGGAATCCGTCGACATCCTTTAGCGGGTCGATGGCGTATAGGACCTTGCTCTCGTCGATGTGCTTTGGAAGCGGCAGCTGGACGAGTATGCCGTGGAATGTCGGGTCCTCGTTGAACTTCTCGACCAGGGCCAGAAGGTCCTCCTCTGACGTATCGGCGGGCAGCGTCTTCGTGATCTCGTGGATGCCCAGTTTCTCGCAGGCCTTTGCCTTGTTCCTCACGTAGACCTGCGACGCGGGGTCCTCCCCGACAAGAATGACGGCCAGTCCGGGGGTTATCCCCTTCTCCTTCAGTTGCTCAACTTCGTCCTTGAGTTCCGCTCTTATCTCCTTCGAAAGCTCCTTTCCGCTGATTATCTGTGCGGTCATTCATCCTCCTCCTTTATCTCGATAGTTGAAACGATTTCCCTCTCCGTTCTTTCCTTTTTCACGAGGGTTCTTGTAGTGAAATCTTGAGCGCGTACTTAATCCTTATTGTTGGCTCCCCGCCAGTGCGTTTTGGGCGGACTTCGACAATTGCACAACTTTTTTAAGACGAAGCGGTTATCCTTCCGCACCATTAGGGGGTGAGGAAGTGAAGTCCGATTTGGAGATTGCTCAAGCAGCAACAATGAAGCCTATAGTGGAGATCGCGAAGGCTATAGGCCTAGAAGAGGATGAGATAGAACTGTACGGTAAGTACAAGGCGAAGATCAAGCTGGAGGTCATGGAGCGGCTCAAGGGCAACCCCGACGGCAAGCTCGTCGACGTGACAGCTATCACGCCCACACCGCTCGGCGAGGGGAAGACGGTCACACTGATAGGAGTCTCACAGGCTCTCGCCAAGCTGGGTAAGAGCGTGATAACGACCATACGGGAACCTTCCATGGGTCCCACCTTCGGAATCAAGGGCGGCGCTGCTGGAGGCGGATACTCCCAGGTCGTGCCCATGGAGGACATTAACCTCCACTTCACCGGAGACATTCATGCCATAGGGGCCGCGAACAACCTGCTGGCGGCGATGCTGGACAATCAGATGTTCCACCCGACGTTCAGGAGGAAGAACTTGCTGAACATCGATCCGTCAACGATATCGTGGAACAGAGTCGTGGACCTCAACGATTCGGCTCTGACGAACGTCAAGATTGGCACGGTCTCCAAGAAGGATATCGAGGGCTATCCAAGAGACACCGGTTACGACATAACAGTGGCGTCAGAGGTCATGGCCATCATGGCGCTGGCATCGGACCTGAAGGACCTCAGGAAGCGCCTCGGAAGGATTGTCGTGGCACAGACGAAGGACGGAAAGCCCGTCACGGCCGAGGACTTCAAGGCCGCCGGTGTCATGACCGTGGTCCTGAAGGACGCCCTGAAGCCCAATCTCATCCAGACCCTGGAGAACACGCCCGCGATAATGCACTGCGGGCCGTTCGCGAACATCGCCCAGGGGAACAACTCGATCATCGCGGACAAGATCGCTCTCAAGCTCGCGGACTATGTGATTACGGAGAGCGGCTTTGGAGCCGACTGCGGCGCAGAGAAGTTCCTGAACATCAAGTGCAGGGTCGCGGGCTACAAGCCCAACTGCGTGATTCTTGTCGCCACAATAAGGGCGCTGAAGCTGCACGGTGACGCCTTCGATTTCCCGCCAGGCAAGACACCGCCCAAGGAAGTGCTCGAGGCCGAGAACGCAGAGGCCGTGGAGAAGGGCTGTGTGAACATGATCAAGCACATAGAGAACCTCAAGAAGTTCGGCGTGCCTGTGGTGGTCGCGGTCAACAGGTTCGCCTCGGACACGGATGCCGAGGTGGATGCCGTGGTGAGGATCGCCAAGGAGAATGGCGCGGACTTCGCTGTAGATGGCGACTTCCACGCGCGAGGCGGTGATGGTGCCATCAAGATTGCGGAGGCAGTAGTCGCTGCTTGCGACATACCCAGCGACTTCAAGCTCCTATACCCGGATGACATGCCCATCGCGGAAAAGATAGAGACAATCGCAAAGGAGATCTACGGTGCGGATGGCGTGGAGTTCTCGGAGGAGGCGCAGAAGAAGATCGAGCTGTTCACGAAATACGGCTACGACAAGCTGCCCATTTGCATGGCGAAGACGCACCTGTCGATATCGCACGATCCCAAGCTGAAGGGACGCCCAACTGGATTCATGCTGCCCATCAGGGACATCAAGCCCTCCATCGGCGCGGGCTTCCTCTATCCGCTCTGCGGTGAGATGAGGACCATGCCAGGAATGCCATCGGTGCCCGCATCGGAGGCCGTGGACATAGACGAGACCGGAAAGACTGTAGGTCTGTTCTAGGTGAGCGGTTACTTCCCCGCTCCCTCTACTGCCTGCCACACCCTTCCTGAGAATACTTGAGCGCCAGTCCTGGTCTTGGCCCAGATAGTGCCCCGCCTGTTGAACTTTTGCCTCACGTCCTCGACCCTCGGTCCCAGGATTTCGATTCTAGCGGGGTCCGCGATGCCAAGCCCTGCCTCCTGTGCGAGTACGAGGTAGAGCACATCCCGCCAATGAACCGTCATGATTTCTGAGGAAATCGAGTCGACTGCCACTGGGTCGTATCCTCCAATCAAGACGCCCGCTCTTTTCGGATAGGACTTCACCTCGTCCCTCTGATTGCCCACGACTCCGTCTATGATTCCAAGATGGGGCAGGACGACCTTGTTCAGGTCCACTATCCTGTTGTGGATGTCGCTGTGCACGATGAGCTTCCATCGCCTCCCGCTCAAAACGCCCATCATGTTCTTCATGCAGCCCGTGGTTACGGCGATGGAATGGATCTTCAGCTTCGCCACTGAGATTCGGAAATCGCTCTCGTACACGGTCTTGGACACCCTCACCCGTCTCATGCTCCGCGGTGCGGGCACGTCGAGTAGGACGCTTTCATCGAAGTTGAGGTCTAGTATGGGCAGTCCATGCCTCTTGGCAAGGTCCACATACCCGTTCTTCTCGAGGGCGTACATCGTGGATGCGCCGCCCGCACCCTCACCTATGGATATGTTCTCAACCCCAATGTCGAGAAGTCTCTGGATGATCGCTTCTACGATTCTGACATCGGATGTAATGCCTGTCTCGGGACCCGCCGAAGTCGTGAGATTCGGCTTTATCAGGACTCTACTCTTGTCCTCAGCTTCTCTTGAGAAATCCAGCTTCTTCAGAAGAGCCTTGGCTCCTTCAATGGGATCTCCTGCCCGCTCGAGAGCGACTGCCGTCACGGCTGATACGAATCGCCGCCCTCACTATTATTCCTTTCCAGGTCTCTCATTGAGTCATGTGTTCCAGCTGATGTCCGCGATCGGCCGGTCCCTGCTTTCGTAGTGGAGCACCAGCTCGTATCGACTCTGGGGCGCGGTGTTGTTGACCGCGAACTGGTCTCCTGGACCAAGATACCCGTTTCCATCGGTGTCGTTGAACGCGATCCACGTCCCCGCTCCGTCGTCGGAAGGCCCGAGGGGAAAGGCAACATCATCCCGCCAACCATCGGGGTCGAGCACCAGCCTGATAGGCTGACCCGAGGGAGGTAGGAGAGGCGTTTCGTTCTTGAAGAGGATCGCCCGATAGTCATGGAGGGCCCCCGCTAGAACCCAATCGACAGAGGTGATGTTGATGAGAAGCCGCTGCGGGTCATTGGGATCAACGGTTGGCGCGGAGAGGTTGACTCGAGGCCGGCTGGCGATGTTTGCTCCGACACCGCAGACCCATTCTATCGAGTTCTGACCTCCCATCCCCTCATCCCGGAGGCTCAGCTTGTAGAAGGTCCCGTTGGTGAGGTTCTCCAGGATCCATGCGTCTCCGATGTCCAATACACCAGGCGCCCCCGCGTCTTGGAATCGCACCCAGATTTCTTCTCCGAGGTTGGTCCCCTCAGTTTCGGCGGGGAAAACGAACGGATTTCGATAGTCCTCCTCGAAAAGCCTCACGGTGTATTCCGTCGCATTGACGTCCGGCCCAATCTTCTTCAGCAGCTCCACGCGGCTGTGGCATCGGTCCCCTTCCACGTGGTCCGGCGGCATGGTGAGGAAGTAGTATGGTCGTGCTTTCTCACTCTCTATGAAATAGAACAGAAAGGGTCCTTGGTCTCGAACAATAATATAGGCGATGCCGTCCACGGGACCGTAGAGGCCCAGCATATAAGTCTCGAAATGGGTGTCGTCCTCCGTGGGTGGGAGGTTCAGGTCGATGGTGTCCTCCCAGTCGAGGACCCCGTTGTCATTCACGTCAGAGAATATGAAAGTGCCGTTGTCCGAAGTCCCCGAACGGAGTGGGTCCATACGGTCTATCATGCCCCTCGGATGCCAACTTCCAATGGCCCCTGACTCTCCCACATAAGGGTAACCTTCGACCTTCACCATGCTCAGATTGAAGGAGTCGAGAGGGAAATCGTGGGGCATGAGGATTCGAAGGCGTGTCCCATTTGGGTCAGTTTCATCGCCTAGAATGGGTGCCCCCATCACGTAGGAGACAGCGCTCATGACAACGGTCAACGCGAACATCATCGGCAAGGGGGCGTACCCCTCCTCGGCCCAGGTGAACCCGATTCCGTTGTATGAATATGCTCGGAAGTGCACGGGAATCGAGGCCCAGCTGCCAATCGGATAGCGCGAGCTCTTGTCTCCTTCCACAGCAAGCAGGTACTCGTACCCATCCAGACCGAGCAGAGTGTAGTCGCCATAGGAAGTGGGGACCACCGTCACATTGGTCACCGTCCCAACCACGGTTGCCTGGTCTCCAGGCTCGAAGGATTTGTGTGTGAAGTCCCAGTCGTTCATGTAAGCCGCCGCAGAAATAGTGGGCCTATAGGAGAGGCCGCCCCAGATGCTCGGGGCTACTAGCAACAAGGAGATGGGAATTACCAGGGACCTGGTCAACAACAGAGCCCTGCCCCATCTTGTCAAGGCGGCCGGGATGTCCAGAGCTGGGATCAGGTTGTCGTGAACTCTGCCATAGGTAAGGCGCGCCGCCAGATAAATCTGCAAGACAAGAGAGCCTAGGGCTAGGAAGAACCCAGGCAGGATGTAGAAGGTCAAGTAGGTATCTGAGAGGCCAAAAGTGGCCTTCCAGGAACCCCACATCCAGAAGACATGCCCAACAAGTGCGATGGCAGGAAAGAAGATGACGAAGAAGAGGAGTCCCACACCGCAGAAGGAAGCGGCTCCCCACATCAACGGGGGAGAGAGCCACGGTTTTCGCCTTATCATCGCACGAGAGAGGCAAATGAGGATGATGGACCCCACGAGCAGGACAAGCACGTTCTGGAAATGAATTGAGAGTTTTGTGCCGAGAGTTGAGATCATGAAAGGAGACCAGAGCGGGGCAAAGAGCGCCTGGTCAGCATAGGGCTCCGAGATTAGGCCTCCGAACTCCTCGTAGCTAACAACCACCCTCCACCACGGCGTGAACAGGGAGATTACGAGCAGCGTCAGTGCCGCGAGCGTTAAATTGTGAACCCAGCGGAAAATATGGTTCTTGTCCTCCGAATCAGTACCATTCTCCACACAATGAAAGAGCATTCCATATCTCTTAAATGTTTCCGATTCTCCGCATGAATTCGTTCTCGTAGAAACCGAAAATCCCAGGCGACCAAAAGAATTAACAAACGAGGAACCCTTTTACCCTCGGGGATAACATGAAG
>JAGMCJ010000109.1 GCA_023129265.1 Thermoplasmata archaeon
CGTTTCCCGCCAACAGCAGATCGGAATCCGCCAGAACTCTGAGACGATAGGGGATGTCCGCTCCGCTGAATCCCTCGACACGGACGACCGCAATCTCAGATTTCAACATCGAGACCGTGTAGTTGGCCACGAATGAAGGAAATCCCACGAAGTTCCAGCCGCTACCGAAAGCGATCGTCGTCGTCGATGGAACGAGACCGGTCGTCACGAGCTCCGAGGGCGATGTGATGTTGATCCAGATCGCCGTGGAGGAGTTCAGCCATCTCAAGTCGCCGTACGCACGGCCCGGGCTGAAGAGAAGCCACGGCCTGTCACCGGAACCGGAAAAGGCCCGAACAATGTCATATCCGACTCCCGCCAAAGCTTCCTCAACGGGCACATCGCCGTCCAGCAGTGGGATGCTAACCAGGTTTGGTCCCTCGGGGAGAATCCTGGAGAACTTGACGGCTTGCTCCGATCTGGACGTGAAGTTCTCGAAGTCCCTCGCAACGACGAGATAGAAGTGCGTCTTGGCGTCGGCGCCTGCTCCTACGTGGACGTAGCTCGAAGTGCCGTTCGGGACAACGTCAAGAGGCTGATATCCCGCCCCGGAGGCGTCGAAGACCTCGGACGTGAATATCTCGTATGCGTAGACGTCACCGGTTCCTGCACCGTCATCCGATGAGAGGTTCCAGCTTAGGGTGACGTTCACGCTGTCAGTCATGGCGATGTCCACTATCTCCGGCGGGCCCGGTGGCCTCAGATCGTAGATCGGGATCCCCTGGCGGAGACAGAAATACGCCCGATAGGCGGTCACCCAGGATTCGTCCTCGTTGTCTGGGTCACCCGCATTCGTCGGAACGCCCCCATCCCGGTCTCCGTCCCTGGTTATCAGTCGATCCGTGATGTTCTGATAGTGCCCGAGGTATGTCTGGTTCCCTGTCGCGTTGTAGGCCGCCCACCATCCGAGAGCGTACCATGCCTCCCACCCGTTCTGGCTGTTTCCAGCCCCTACTCCCGGGTTGGTGACCTCCGTCTTCAAGAAGGGAGCGTAGTACTCTATCCAGCTGGCGTTGGGATTCTCAGCCAAGAAGGTGGTGGCTATCCCCCAGAAGGAGGCCCCGCCCGCAAGCGCCCAACTTTCGGAGTGAAGTAGAGTCGTATTGCTCTCGATTGCTATCCTCGCCTGATTCCCAATGGCGATAGCGCTTTGAACGGCCGACGTGTTCCCGAGATTGGTCGCCCATCTGTAGAGCGCCCCAGCACCCCAACCCTGTATGTGGCGCTTCGCGGTATTTGTGAATGGGGTGAAGACCCCCTCCCACCCATTATTGCCGATTATGTACGAAGCGGACTGGTTGGCATACCACATCATGTCGGACCTGCCGTAGGCCTTCCTATATTCCTGCTCCGCAAGGAGGGCCCACGCAGAACTGTAGACCTTTCCCGAGTCCCCCTCCGTCCAAGCTGGATTTTCGATGGAGTAGTTCCAGGCCAGAAGAACGTTCGGAAAATACGTGTTGTCAGCCGTTGCCCTGTAGTACCGGCACCAGACCCATATCGCCTCAAGGGTGTTGTCCGTGTTTTGGTAGTTGTCGTCTTCCGCTTCCTCGATTCCTCCCTCAACAGCCTGAAGGCTTGCCAGGAAGGAGGCTGTCAAGGAGAAATTCTCGAGGTTCCCGCCGAGGGGGCTTTCTTCGGCTGGATCTGACAGCTGGAGTTCAGGAGACTTCCGAAGCTGGGATGCGACATGGAGAGACGAGGCAAACACTAGAAGTACCAGAAGAACAGAAGCTGTCTGACGAAGTCTCAACCTCCTCACGGATTCACCCATTCATTTGGCGGGAGATTAATATTTCGGCTTCGCTCATTCGGCGTACTTCTCTGGATCCTCTTGGAATCTCTTCATGCAACCCACCGCGCAGAAGTAGTAGGTCTTTCCCTCGTACTCGACCTTACCTGCGGCGGTCTCCGGGTCGACATCCATCTTGCAGATGGGATCGATAGCTATGTTTTTCACCTCCTTGTGCTGTGATTCGGGCGGCTCGTACACCTCGTGCTCGACGGTCACCCGCTTGGCCTCTGGAACATATCTCTTCAGTAATCGCGAGTTCGTGACGACGGAAACGGAGCTGAAAGCCATTGCTGCGGCCGCGAAGATGGGAGCGAGAAGGATACCGAAGCTCGGATACAGGATTCCGGCGGCGATTGGAATGCCCGCGGCGTTGTAGGCGAATGCCCAGAAGAGGTTCTGCTTTATCTTGGACATCGTCTTCGAGCTGAGTTCGAAAGAGGCCACGACGTCCAACGGATCGTCCCGCACAAGGACTATGTCGCCCGATTCGAGGGCCACATCGGTCCCGCCGCCGATTGCGATGCCCACGTCCGCCTGAACAAGCGCGGGGGCGTCGTTGATTCCGTCTCCCACCATGCCCACCTTTTTCCCTTCCCGCTGGAGTCTGGCTATCTCGGACGCCTTGTCCTGCGGGAGAACCTCGTACAGGACTCTATCGATTCCGAGCGTGTGCCCGACGGCCTTGGCGGTCCGCTCGTTGTCTCCAGTGATCATGATGACCTCGATTCCCTTCTTCTTCAGCGCCCTGACGGCTTTGGCGGAGTTTTCCTTCAGGGTGTCAGCAACAGATATGGCGCCAGCAACCTGTCCGTTTCTCGCCACGACGACCACCGTCTTGCCTTCACCCTCCATCCTCTGGAGCTCGTGCTCGACATCCGCGGTCGCGATGCCGTTGGTCTCCATGAGCCTCCTGTTTCCCAGTAGGATCTGCTCGTCTCGGGTGCCCGCCTTGACGCCCATCCCTGGCAGCGCCTCGAAGGTTTCAGGATGCTCGAACGAAACCGTCATGTCCTTCGCTTTCTTGAGTATGGATTCCGCCAGCGGATGCTCGGAACCCGCCTCAGCAATCGCTGCGAGCCTGAGGACCTCTGCCTCGTTCGAGTGAGGTAAGGACATGATATCGGTGACCTCCGGCTCCCCCATCGTCAGGGTTCCAGTCTTGTCGAAGACTACGGTGTCGAGCTTTCCGGCGGTCTCGAGAGCCTCGCCCCCTTTTATGAGTATTCCGTACTTCGCGCCGAGCCCAGTGCCGACCATTATCGCGGTGGGCGTCGCAAGGCCAAGCGCGCAGGGACAGGCGATGACCATGACCGAGATGAAGATCAGGAGGGAGAATGTGAACGCCGTCAGGCCCGCTCGAGGCGGCCAGATGTTCGCTCCGAGGAGGAGCCAGAAGAGAAGCGAGAAAACCGCGATCAGTATGACCGCCGGTACGAAATAGGAGGCGACCCTGTCCGCGATCCGCTGAATCGGTGCTTTCTTCTCCTGCGCCTCCTGGACCATCCTGACTATCTGGGCGAGCATCGTCTCTTCGCCCACCTTCCTCGCTTCCATCTTGAACGTTCCAGTCTTGTTTATCGTTGCACCAACAACGGCATCGCCAGCGGACTTCTCCACCGGAATGCTCTCCCCTGTGACCATGGATTCGTCAACGGATGAGCTTCCCTCCGTAACGATCCCGTCCACCGGGATCTTCTCCCCTGGCCTCACCCTGATGATGTCACCGACGACGACTTCCTCAACTGGAGTTTCCCGCTCAACTCCGTCCCTGATGACGATGGCGGTCTTCGCCTGCAGCTCCATCAGTGTCCTTATCGCCTGGGATGTTCCGCTCTTCGCCTTTGCCTCAAGGTAGTTGCCAAGGAGTATCAGACCGATTATCATCGCGGCGGTGTCGTAGTAGACAGCGTGCGTTCCAAACAGCGAGGGAAAAAAAGTGACGACGACGCTGTAGAAGTAGGCGGAGCTCGTTCCGACAGAGATGAGGGTGTCCATGTTCGCTGTTCGGTTCTTGATCGCCTTCACCGTTCCCCTGTAGAACTTCAAGCCAGGGTAGAACTGCACGGAGGTTGCCATCAAGAAGAAGATGAAGTTGCGTACGAACAGGCTCGTGGCATCTTCCGGGAACGAGAGGAACTCCCATGCCAAGCCGACCGCGAGCATGGGAAAGCCGACGGCGAGCGCGAAGATCGTGATTCTCTTCTTGTACTCCATGTCCTTTCGATAGAACTCCTCAGCCTCCTCTCGACCGGCCTCGATGCCAACGTACTGGTAGCCAGCGTCCTCGATCGCCTTGCCTATGGTTTCGATGCTGGTTACCTTGGGGTCGTAGATGACCGTGGCCCGCTCGAGCGCGAGGTTGACGATTCCGCTCTTGGTCCCCTCAACCTTGGAAAGGGCGGTCTCGATCGTGTTGGCACACGTCGCACAGGTCATGCCGCCAACTCTGATTGTCCTCTTCTCAAGCGCCATCCATTGAAGATTAGACCATCCGCACTAAAAAGGTTGACTAGTGACAGATGTAAGGCTGTTCCTAGGAAACATATCTGTGTCGGAGTGGGAAGTGGGCTCAGGGAGATTCGAACTCCCGACCTTCACCATGTCAAGGTGACGTCATAACCGCTAGACTATGAGCCCGCACTGCACGAATATGCTTGGAGTTTCATAAGGTTTGTGCTTCACATAGACTGCACCATTCTCTCCACGCTTCTCGGGCAGGCCTGACCTCCTCAGACTTCCTCTTCTTGCCTCCCCCAAGAGACTAGGGGAAGCTAGGGCGACCTAGGAGGGTCTCACAAGGATCCGGCAAGGATGTCTATGGTATGTATATGGTAGGTCCCTAGGATGTCACGGGAAACCTAGGGCGGACCTTAGGGAAAGCTAGGCGGGACCTTAGGAGAACCTTAGGACGAGCTAGGGAAAACCTAGGGCGGACCTTAGGATTTTCCTATGACTTGTCAGTGACATTTCCACAGAAAGGCTTAGGAAGCTCTCGCAAACCTCGCGGTCCCGATGCATGGCACTTTTCAGAACGCGCTCCCACACTGAAGATTCCCGGGCTTTTTGGCGGGCGCCTTCTTTGGCGGCCTCGTATTCCGCGACCAGCAGAACCGCCCCGGTTCGTGAAGCGGAGACCAACAGAGCACGGAAGGACTGCCATCTCCCTGCTTTCACCGCAAAGGATTTAGATTCGAAGCGAATCCCCATGGTTGCCAGAGCAGGTGAGCAGAATGGAACCATTCCTCTACGCACATCAGAACAGGGGCAAGATCATCTGGATGAGTCAGAACACGAACATGCTTCCCACGACCCCCGCCATAGCAGAAGCTGTTCTTGCGGCAGTCCAGCAGAGGGAGTACAACCTCTATCCCTACAAGGGAGGCGTTTTCGGTCTCCCAGAGGCACTGAAGGAAGACCTAGTGGCACCGGACTACGACGTGCTCCTCACGAATGGCGGAATCGAGGCGCTGTACATATTGACAAGGGCGCTCCTCGAGCGTGGGGACGAGGTCGTCGCCTCGGACCCGAGCTTCCTGCCCATACATCACCAGGTCTCTCTGTCCAACGCGAAGACCATAGAAATGCCGATCTACTCCAAGCCATGGAAGATGACGCCCGACCGCGTCAACGAAGCTATCACGAAGAAGACGAAGATGATCCTTCTCATTGACCCGCTCAATCCTCTGGGAAGCGGGTACAGCAAGGACGAGGTCAGGGCGATCTCGGAGATTGCCATGGACAACGATCTGTATCTACTGGACGACATCACGTACAGGGATTTCGCGGACGAGCATCATGTAACATCGGAGTTCTATCCGGAGAAGTCGATCCTCGTGTACAGTTTCTCGAAGAACTGCGGGCTGGCGGGGATGAGGATTGGAGGTCTCCTCGCGGAGCCTAAGCTCATGGAGTCGTTCCTCAAGTACAACACTAACGTGCTCTCCGTCAACGTGCTCGCGCAGAGGGCCGCGCTGGCGGCCCTGCAAACGAAAAGGGAATGGATCTCAACCGTTGTGGGGACTTGCAGAAGGAATCAGGCGACGATCAAGGAGGCCGTCGAGAGATGCCCTGGAGCGTTCCTTCCGGTATACCCGTCCTACACGAACATGTTCATAATCGACGTGGGCAACACTGGAGCGGAGCCCGAGAGAATCCAAGAGAAGCTCCTGCTCGAGCATAGCATTTTCTTGAGAGCCGGCAACTACGTGAGCAAGCGGTTCGGCGGGAGGTTCGTGCGCGCCTCGTTCTCCATTCCGGAGGAGCAGTGCCAGAAGTTCGCGAAGGCATTCCCGCAGGTGATGGCAGAGCTTTCCGGCTAGGCCACTTGAACCGCGAAGAAACTGAGAGATTCGCCTCACTCGGCCTGTTCCTTGACCTTGGGTTGACACTCTGTGCAGACGCGTAACACGTCGATGTAGTCCTTGTAGAGCCCCGCCTTCTTCGAGCCCACGTAGTGTGTGCAGTCGAAGCAGATGGTCTTCCCGCACCACTGGCACTTCCTGAGCTTCTTCTCGTACTCGCTCATCTCGAATTCCTTGCCACAAACCTCGCACACAGCTTTCTCCATGGTCTCGTTGCTCCTAGAAATCGAAAGGCGTCTCAGCTATCACTTCGACGAAGTCCGCTGCCGTGAAGATGCCCACGATCTCCTCTCCATCCGCCACCAAGAGCCGCTTGATCTTCATGTCCTTCATGATCCTGGCCGCCTCCCTTACGGTGAATCGCTGGTTCACCGTTATGAGCGGCTCGGACATATACTGGGACACTTTCGCTTGACCCGGATCAGCTCCCCCCGTCACGACCTTGGACAGGAAATCCCTCTCCGTGAATATCCCGACTGGCTTCCCGTCCCGCGTGACCACCAGGCTTCCTATGCGGTTCTCCCCCATGAGCGCGCAGGCATCATCAATCGTTGCGTTCTCATCGATCGTGACGATGTTCTTCTTCATGACCTCCCCGATTCGCAACATGTGCAGTGGGATGGCACGGACCGGAATAAAGCTTCCCAAAACTATGTGATATAGGTCACGCTTGACCTGTCGAAGCCCTCAACGAGTTCAAGCTCCGACTGCTTCAGTGGAATCCAGCCGAAAACCGGATACACGATATAATCGAAGAACTGCGTGATGTCCTCAGCCATCTTTGTCGTCGGGTGATCGGACCCAAACATCGTCCTGCTAATCTCCACGGTCTTCAGGCGCGTCTTTCTCTCATCGATTATCCCGATGGTGTGCAGGTACTCGTGGAGTAGTATGTGAAATGAGTAGGCCTTGGTCAGTGAAGGATTGGTCTCCTCGATTAGCCTGAGAGATGTCTTGTTCATGACGATGATGTTGGATGACACTGGGTAGTAGGCACCAATCCAGCCGGAACGCGTCCCGCCGAGTTCGGAGAGACCGAGCATCAGACCCGCTCTCTTCTTCCCCAATTCCCGCTCAACAGCCTTCTTGACTAGTTCGAATATGTCTGGAAGATTCTTCGTGGCCTCTAGTTCATCAGCATAGTCTGTCATCCCAACATACATCCGACGGTCCGAGATATTAGACTTTCCTTGGATAGGTTGTGGGCTGGGCGTGTCGCGGGTAATCGTCCTCGGACCGAAGGTCACGCTGCCATAATGGGCCTTCCAGCCAGCCTGGTCAGTTCCAGCATCTCGCAACGTTAAAATAGTTGCCAAGTGTAAACTCGGAAAAGGCGCTGCGCTTCATCATTTGAGATGGCGAGCGCTCTAGTTGACAGAGCGGGACAAACGAAAGAGAAGACGGAAACCCGAGAACATGCGAGGATAACTGATGCATGTCGGCGATGTTCTACTATGGGCGGCCTTCGCGGTTGGAATTCTTGCGGTGATCATCACACTGCTCAGGCTGTTTCTGAAGTCAGACTTGGACTCCCGGATCTCTTGGATCCTCTCACTGGTCACCTTCGTGCTCGTCTCCGCTTCATTCTTCCTTCTGGTGTACGGCTTCCTCGCGTCGGACATGACCATCGAATACGTGCATTCGTACTCAGCGACGGATCACGAGTGGTTCTACAAACTCGCGGGGGTCTGGGCGGGCGGAAAGGGGTCCATATTCCTTTGGGCGTTCTTCTCCTCCCTGTTCGTTCTCATTCAAGTGACCATCCGGAACCTCAGACCAAAGGAGAAGCGTTCCTCGGAGAGGTTCCAGGATTGGCTGTTCCTCACAGAAAGCGCCCTGCTTCTGACACTCATTTTCATAATCCTCAGGTTAGGGATGTTCGCACCGACGCCACATCTGAACCTTATCGCTGCACCGGACGGGTTTGGTCTGAACCCGCTCCTAGAAACGCCCCTTATGGTCATCCATCCCCCCATAGTGTTCGCGGCCTACGCGTTCAGCGGGATCCTGTTTGCGGCAAGCATCGCCGTTCTCGCATCCAACGACAAGAGGTGGACGTTTGACGCCCTGACGTTCGGTCGCGCGTCCTGGCTGTTCATCAGTCTCGGCATCATCATCGGCGCCATCTGGGCGTACACCGTCCTCGGCTGGGGCGGTTATTGGGGATGGGACCCTGTCGAGACTGCGAATCTGATTCCGTGGATCGCGTTGACGGCCTTCCTTCATGCAACTCTCATGAACCGAAGGAAGGGATCCTACGGGAACTTGGCTCCCTTGCTGGGAATCCTGAGCTTCTCGCTCGTCCTGTTCACGACGTTTGAGACCAGAAGCGGTTTCGTGGAGTCCATCCACTCGTTTGCGGGCGGCGGCGCTCAGTTTCCGTTGGATCCTGCGGACAAGCTGATTCACGTCCTCGAAGCATGGCCAGAGAG
>JAGMCJ010000011.1 GCA_023129265.1 Thermoplasmata archaeon
TATCTCGAAAAGGTCTCCATATGTCTTGAATGTCCAATAGCACTTCCAGTGGTCACTCTGATCTGATGATTTGTAGTATCTCACGTGATTATAGCTCCCGTTGAGCGTTTGGAGAACCACTTCCAGCGAAGTGTCATCCTGTATGAGAGGAATGGAGGCTGTCCTCTTTCCCGCTTCGAGCAGCCTCACGGATTTTCCCGCCTGACCTTCCCAAGAAGAGAGACTATCTGTGTCGTTCGCTTGGACATAGTAGAAGTGATTGCTCGATTCCCCATCTCCGACTCCTACGTGAAGGAAGGAAGTGCTTCCAGCGGGAAGCTCAGCCATGAATTCATATCCCACTCCATTGGAACCGTAACTCAGACTGTGATAGATGGCATAGTTGGTGACGTCCATTTCCCCAGAGCCGTCATCCGCGGAAAGCTGCCAACGTATCAACACATTCTCAAGGTTGTTCCCGGCCAGCATGGCGCCTTCCAGGCCTGGCGGGTCTGGCTCCTTGATTATCTGCTCCAGAACGGTGACGGAACACCAGTCAGAATCCGTGAGACTGTCATTATCCATCACTGTCAACATACAACTGTAGTTCCCAGGCGTGGAATAAATATGGAAGACCATTTCTCCATACCCAGAAGCGCCGTCCCCGAAATCCCAGGTGTAGTTGACTATATATCCATCGGGGTCGTACGATTCATTCCCATAGAACCAGGCTTCTTCGCCGACGTGAACCGTCTGATACTTCGGCTTCGCGACCGCAACGGGCGGTTCGAGTCCCTGCAACACTGTTACATTGCAATCATCGGTGCCAATAGCTCCGTCATCATCCTCCACTCTCAAGGTAACGGTGTAGTTGCCCACGGTGGTGTAGGTATGGCTCACGTTTTCTCCATAGCTGTAGGTTCCATCTCCAAAAGACCACTTGTACTCAACGATTTGTCCATCTACATCATAGGATTGATAACCATAGAAGTCTGCCACCTCTCCCTTGTAGACAGTCTGATTCTTGGGAAGTGCAACGGCAACAGGAGGAATGTTGTCTGTGTCTTCAACTTCGATGATGCAGGTGTCCCCGCGGGTGGCATTCTTGTCGTCCGTAACAGTCAGAGTGACCGTGTATGTCCTGGGGGTGTTATAGACGTGGGAGACGTTCTCTCCGTAACCTTCCGATCCATCGCCAAAATCCCAGGTGTAGTTGACAATGACACCATCCCAGTCATAAGATTCATTTCCAAAAAGCCAAACCACCGTGTTCTCCTCGGCAAACTGGTAGTCTGGCTTTGCCACGGCTACCGGTGGCATGTTTTGCGTAGGAAGTGGGCAGTAGTCAATCGGATCCACGAGCGGGAAATTGTCTTGGCTATCTGCATCTATCACATAAGGTTCCTCACCAATTCCGTCACCATTGGTGTCGCTTCCCTTGTAGTCGCTCCAGTAGTTTCCCTCCGAACCATCATCCCAGGATGATGAGTTCCCATCATCAGTGGCTTGAATTGCGTTTGAAATTATGTTGTTGTGATGGATATGGGCATTGGACGCCTGGAGCAGTCTTATTCCCGTCCCGTCATTGGCGAATATACCATTACAACTAACATCGAATCTGGAGTTGAAGCCTAGGTCCATTCCGTGAAATCGATTGAACGAAACAGTGCTATTTCTGATGATGAAATGTCCGGAGGTCCATGTATGGATGCTGAGGCCCGAACCCTTGTTGTTCGAAATATTGGAGTTTTCGATCAGAATCGTACCGTCTGATATGTTTGTGAAAATACCACTAAAACCATTGTCGGTGATTGTCGAGTTCCTTATTTCGTTTATGCCTTCTCCGTAGACTGCTATGTCAATGCCGTCGTAGCTGTTGTGGGAGATTGTGCTTTGTAGTATCTTGTTGTTCTGACTCAGAAGGACAACTCCCGTATTTCCATAGGAAATGTCTGCATACTCAAAGTGTCCGTGACCAAAAATCAATATCACATCCCAGTCCCCGCTTTTGGGATTCGAACTGTTCGACGTGAAAGTTATGTGATCCGAACCTCGACCTATCGCAGAAATATTGCCGTATACCCAAAGGCTGTCGACAATTGAAATGCCACCAGGAACGAACCTGACCTCCACCCCTGGCTCAATCGTCAGGGTGACACTTTCGAGGATCTTGATTCTGCCGTCAATCCAATAGGGACTTCCTGAAAGCGTCCAAGTCGTATCCACAGTTATGTCACCAGTCACAAGCGTGCCTGCCTTGGCTTCATCCGGCAATGTGCCTATGAAAGCAAGCCAGCTGAAAAGAACTGCCCACACAATAGTAAGAATCTTCAGCCTCTCCCACATTCCGCGCATGCCTTCCTCTCCTTTTCGTTATCCTCCACAAGGAGAATGATTGGAGAGAGCATATTATAAGAGATTGGTTCAATCTTCTAATAGCTCTTAAGGGCCCCTATTGAGGTAGTGTCGAACGGACATTCCTTCTCTTTCTCCTCGAACGAGACTCATCTCTTTCAGCTTCCCTATGTGATAACTCGCAGTGGGAGAGGAGACGCCCAGCAAAGAGGCGATATCCTTCACGGTTATGCCAGGCGTGTCTCCAATGATTTCCAGAATCATTTCTTCGATTTTCGAGGGAAAGGAAGTCTCGAGAATCCTCATCTCGGAAGGGAAGAATCGTCTGAACTTTCCGTCTCTCATGGATTTGACGATGTTCTCCTTCTCTAGAACAGTCAGATGGTAGGCTAGGGTTCCGTTCTTGAGAGCAAGCGCTTTCCTAATCGCTGCGAAGTGGTCACCAGGATTTGCCAGGACGTAACCTCGGATCATGCCCCTTATCTCGTTGTCGAGAACCTCCTCTCGCCGCAACCTGGAATACAGAGGGATGAAGGCGGTCAGGAACCTGAACTTGAAGGATTCCTCAAACCGATAAGCGGAAACGAGAGCTGCTGAAGCTATGGCTATGATGCCGATAACAAAGAGTATGGGGAACTCAAACCGCTCATCCTTGAGAAGTTGTGCGGAGATGCTGACTTTGGAGGCTGAGAGGAAATCGCCATCCGAATCCAGATAGCCGAATTCGAAGCTGAAGTTGACATAGCCTGGGCCGTTATCAATAATGATAACCATCTGGAAACTGTGTGAGCCGGCGTCTACGTTCTCAAATGTGAAGTTCGTCCCCTCTCTGGTCCCTCCTTGCTCAGAGGAAGTGTCGTCCACTATGCGTGCATCAAAGGGCAAGGTTGCATTTATCCAGACGCGCTGTGATGCTCTAGAACCTGTGTTATTGAAGTAAACGGATAGTTCGAAGCTGTCTCCCCGTCTCACCCCCACGTTTTCTGGGCGAAATACAATATTAATCTCTGGTCTGCGGACAGTCAACTGTTCGATATCGCCAACAGTGCCCAGAATCACGCCAAACCGATTCGTGTATACCATGCTTGCGCTCACAGTAAGCAAGGACCCGTCTTGCGACTGATTGTCCACCAGAAGAACAACATCGAAGGAATGGTTCCCGGCCGACACGTTCGTAAACAGCCACTTCCCCGTCTGTGTCATGATTCCTCCTTCCGTGAAGCTAGTATCGGAAAGATGGCTCATATGCTCAGGGATCGTCAGATTCATCCAGACAGACTTCGAAGGAGCGGTCATCTCGTTTTGGAATCTCATCTCGATGACGACACTGTCGCCAGGAGTTGTCTCGGCGGAGGGCAACCACATCTCAAGATTCATTTTTGCCTGCACAACTGAGACATTGGCCTGTGCTTGGTCCACGCCCACGGGATTGCCGTTGGCATCTGTGAATTCAGCGACAACGATGTTAGTCAGGTTCTCACCTACGGGAGCCGAATCATTCACCCTCGCCTGGATGAAAATCTGCTGGATGCCAGTCGGGAAATCGGTGAAGTGAAAGGTGTATGTGTTGCCAAGGAAGCTTTCGAATTCTGGGAAGGAATCGATGAAGGATAGGCTCTCTGAGAACGTGTCATTGACCCAGACATCTTTCGAAATCCCTCCTCCGATGTTCGTAACGTCAACTGCGAAGCCCACGAGCTCGCCTGGGACGGCAGAGGTTGAGTTGACTGACTTGCTGATTTGCATGATTGGCGCAACGACCAGAAGAGTTCCATTAGATTCGGTTTCTTTGAACCAGATCCCGTTTGTGTTTGAGAAGGAGGCGGTGACGTTTATCTCCAAGGAGGTTCCATTTTCCAGTCCAGTTGCCAGGACTGTTGTGATATTGAAGCGATGTTCCCCTGGGACTAGAGAAGAGAAGCTCCAGTTGTAGTCGCCGGTCTTGGCACCGCCCTCCACTGCGGAGTTGTCGCTGAGATAGCTAATCTCGCCAGGCAATGTAACGTCCACCAGCACGCTGTCAGCCAGCGCGGAACCGGTGTTGTTGAGGTTTATTGTGATGTTGACGGTATCGCCCGGGTCAGCGACAGGAGGATAGAATGAGATTTCAGGGCTAATCTGAGGAATCCTTCCAATGGATATGTGAGTGTCGAAAGAGGACGGCATGCTGACATTCGTGGTGTCCCAGTAGTCTAGATGAGCCTCGGAGCTTATCATCTCCACATCACCAATGCTTGAGTCGAGCCCCGCCTGAACAGAAAACGAGTGATTGCCCACAAGAATAGGCTGGAAGGTCCAGTTGTGGTCGCCCGTCTTCACGCCGCCTACCATCCCAGAGGTGTCATTCAGGTAGACCAAGCAGTTAGGCATTGTGAGATTGATCCATACGAGGGGAGAGAAGTCGGGCCCTGTGTTGTTGAAGAAGATCGTGTAGGTGATCATGTCTCCAGGTTCCAGCGAAGCAGGGAATCCGGTCATTGCGACGACTATATCGGGCTGAGCTACTGCCTGCTCAGGAAGGTGGCAGACCACAGCAAGAGCGAGGCAGAGAAGAATGAGATACGGGCCAGTTCTCATTTTGGATGAAACGGAACAAGGTAGCATTGCAGATCCTCCACGGTGTCTGCAAGACGGATGCATACACGAAGAAGTCTGTTTCTCCCTATATAAGGAGATTCGTTCGATTTTCTAATAGCTTATAAGTATTCAATGGGTGTCATGAGCTATCCATCATTCCAAGAACTGAGAAACGGCATGGACTATAGGGGAGTGCGACAATTCTGTTCCACCTCTTGCCCTCGTCCACGTGAGAACCCCAAGAGCCTCTCGCCTGAACTGATCGTCGTTTCGGATGTCGGGCAGGGGATGAAGGTCGGAGAACAGTATTCGCTGCTATTCGACATCCCACTTCACAGGCGGTGTCCCCGCTACTCCTCCACGGGCTTCACCGTAGACTCTGCCTCTGACTGGTCGGACGCGGGCGCCTTCGGAGGCTTCGTCTTCTCTTTCAGGTAGAGCAACACAAGCACCGCAACGATGACCGCCATAATCAATAGCGCCCAGAACCAAACCTGCTCAAACACAGGTATATCTGGAGGAGGTTCTTCAGCATTCCTGACCGTGACTGTCACCGTGGCCAGACCCGAGTAGTCCGTCCCGTCGAATGACCGTGCATAGATGGTGTGCGTTCCATCGGAGAAAACGGTCGTGTCCAGATCGTAGCTCCATGATGTCGTTCCAATCGCCTGCATCCAACCGCTACTGTCAACCCTGACCTCGACGAACTCAACGGTCCCGTCGGGGTCTGATGCTCTGCCTAACACCGCGAACCTCTCTGAGACAGTCTCGCCAGTCGAGGGGCTGATGAAGGCACACGACGGTATCTGATTTGGCGGGAGGGCTGAAGGCGTGGCACTCACCTCAGGCGATTCCTCACCCTCGCCCATGGCGTTCGATGCCGTCACCAGATAGTAGTAAGTCACCCCGTTGGTCAGGCCGGTGTCCTCGTACGTGAGGAGGTTCCCCGGTGTCGTGAGATATGTGTCGTTGCCAGAGGAGAGTCCTCTGTACACGCTGTAATGCGTGACAGGATTGCCGCCATCATCGATGGGAGGCAGCCAAGTCAGCGTGACGCGGCCGTTTCCCGCCACAACCGCGAGGGCGATCGGCGGACCGGGCACAGCCATCGGAACAGCGCTGACCGAGTCTGACTTCGACCCCTCTCCCATGACGTTCTTCGCTGAGACCCTGTAGGAGTAGGTCTGACCGTTCGTCAAGTCGGTGTCGGTGAATGCGAGCACGTTCCCGATTTCGAGAAGGAATGCCTCGCCCCCGGAGTATGGCCCCCTGTAGACAGCGTAGTTCGTGATGGAAGAACCGCCGTTGTCCGCAGGAGCGGCCCAAGTGAGCGTCAACCGGCTGTTGCCTGCCGAAGCCGCAAGCCGTGTCGGTGGTCCCGGAACGGTCAGGACTGCCGCTGGCGTCGCGCTGACCTCCTCGGACATGGTGCCCTCGCCGACTTCGTTCTTCGCGGAGACCACGTAGTAGTAAGTCACTCCATTGGTCAGTCCTATGTCGAGATATTGCTGGACATTCCCGACCGTGACGAGGAGCGACTCGCCTCCGGGCGCTACGCCCCTGTAGATGTTGAAGTTCGTGACAGGAGAACCGCCCGAGTCAGAGGGCGGCATCCATGTGAGC
>JAGMCJ010000110.1 GCA_023129265.1 Thermoplasmata archaeon
GTTCCGCGAGGATTGGATTCGATGACAACCGCCTATGACGTTCCCGCAGAGCGGCTGATAGACATAATCGCAACGCAGTTCAAGAGAGAGAGCAAGGTCCAGCCGCCCGAGTGGAGCGCGTTCGCGAAGACCGGCGTCCACAAGGAGAAGAGCCCCGCCCAGGACGACTGGTGGTACACGAGGCTGGCCGCGGTGCTCAGGAAGGTCTACACGGACGGACCGATAGGGAGCGAGAGGATGGCGGCCCTCTTCGGCGGGAAGGAGGATAGGGGGGTGAAGCCCTCCAAGGCGAGGGCGGGAAGCCGCGCGGTTGCTAGGCACTGTCTGAAACAGCTTGAGGAGCTCGGATACGTCTCCGTCGTGGAGAAGAAGGGGAGGAGGATCTCCCCCGCCGGGCAGAGCCTCCTGGACAACGCCTCGCACGATATCCTCAAGAAGATGGCAAAGGACGAACCTGAACTGACGAAGTACCTCTGAGGTGGGATATGGAGGAAGACGAGGAGCTTGAGGCACTGAGGAGGAAGCGACTCGAACAGCTTCAGATGAGCCAAGAGCAGAAGCTCGTCGAGCAGGAGCAGGCCGCGCAGGTCGAGGCCCAGAGGCAGGCGGTCCTGAGGAAGATACTCACCCCCGAAGCCAGGGAGAGGATGGGAAGAGTGTCCCTGGCCTATCCGGACATCGCGCGGGGGGTGGAGAACCAGCTGATAGCCCTCGTTCAGGCGGGAAGGGTCCAGTCCGTGATTGACGACGCCTCGCTCAGGGAGATACTGAGAAAGGTCATGCCGAAGAAAAGAGAGATCAAGATAGAGAGGAGATGAGATGGCAAGGAACAAGCCCCTCGGAAGGAAACTCAGACTGATGAAGGAGACGAAGAAGAATCGGAGGGTTCCCGCGTGGGTCATCCAGAGGACATCCAGGAGATTCCTCCGGCACCCGAAGAGAAGGCTCTGGAGACGCGGACGCCTGAAGAGGTGATCCCTTGGCGGATGAAGAGGTAGAGAGGATTCTGACCATCCCGCTGAGAAAGGTCATCAACGTCCCGAGGAAGAAGCGGGCTCCGAGGGCAGTGAAAGCGATCAAGGAGTACGTGATGAGGCACATGAAGGCGGGCTCCGAAGACATCTGGATAGACGCCCGCGTGAATGAGGCCGTGTGGGCGCGGGGGATCGAGAAACCGCCCAACAAGATTCGAGTGAGGGTCATCAAGTTCGAGGACGGTCTGGTCGAGGTTTCCCTTCCGGAGGGCTGAGGTCCTCTTGATTACCAAGCTCGATTTTCTTGGCAATTCGTACGTAGGCGTCTTCTGCTCGGCGAACGAGGGACATATCATATGCAATCCCAGCGTTCCCGCCAAGGTTGTGAGAAAGGCGTCGGAGTCCCTGGATGCGGAAGCTGTCATCACGACGATCGGCAGCGCGACGATCCTGGGATCCCTGATGCGGTCGAACTCGTACGGCTCTATCGTGACCAACTTCGTGACCCAGAAGGAAATGGACGGTCTGAAGAGGCTGAGGCCCGTAGAGATAAACCACAAATTGAACGCCGTCGGCAACAACATCCTGTGCAACGACAACGGCGCGGTCGTCCACCCCGGGTTCGGGAGAGGAGCCGTCAAGCTGCTCAAGGACGCCCTTCAGGTCCCCGTGGTCAGAGGCACCATAGCCGGTCTCAAGACGGTCGGCTCGGTGGCGGTCGCAACGAACAAGGGGGTCATCTGCCATCCAAAGGTCAGAGATGACGAGAAAAAGGTCCTGGAGGACGTGCTCAAGGTCCCGGCGACGATAGCGACGGCGAACTACGGAACGACCTATCTCGGGGCTTGTCTCGTGGCGAACAGCAGGGGGGCCGTCGTGGGCACTGCAACGACACCCGTCGAGATTGGGAGGATAGAGGACGGTCTCGTTCTCTACTGAGGCTACAGCGAGAAGACCCAGACGTTCATCTTCCCGGCAAGGTCGTCCCGCTCGAATGAGACCTGGTTCCCGACGCGGATGATCTGCTCCTCTGGAAAATGGGCGAGGAAATCGTCAACCGGCCCTATGGACAGCGACAGGCCACCGATGCGATAGTGCATTGGCACGCACACCTTGGGACGCAGGTCCCTGGCTATGTCCGCGGCGTCCTTGGCCCCGATCGTGAAGACGCCCCCGACAGGGATGAAGAGCACGTCGACCCCCCTCAGCTTGGCGAGCTTCTCCTCGGGCAGTACATGCCCGAGGTCACCGAGATGACAGAACTTGGTTCCCTCTATGTCGAGGAGGAACACCTTGTTCGTCCCTCTCTTCTCGCCCCCAGACCGGTCGTGAAAGGTCTCGACGGAGCTTATCCGCGCCCCCCTGACCGTTCCATCGAAGTCCTTGTCTATCACCTTGGGACTTCCCCTGACAATCCGGGCACAATTGTGGTCCCAGTGGTCATGGGATATGAGCACCAGGTCCGCCGTGACGTTCGGCTGCTTTATCCCTATGGACCTGCCGTCGTGAGGATCTGTCACAACGGTGATACCATTCGAAATCTCGAAACATGCGTGTCCGTGCCACCGAATCTCCAACCCAACTCCCCCTCATATCCTATGATTCAAAGACGGACCCACACATCGGGCACTCGAGCTCCTCCTCCTTCAAGGGGGTCTTGCAGACGGGGCAGGCATACTGGACCATCTTCCTCTTGGGACCTTCGGCGACGAGGACCGGGCGCCTCGATGCGAAGGCGCTCTCCACGGCGACATTGCCGAAGATCACGATGAGAACGGCCCCCAAGACCATGGTAGCTCCTGCGAGCACCCTGTCGGTCACGAGGAAGAACGAGAGCATGTAGGTCGCAATCCCGGCTACCACAACGAGGGCGGATGATACCACGACGGCATTGCTCCTCTTCTCGAACTGGACCGGGCCCCTGGCTTCAATTGGCCTGCGGATTCTCCGCTCCCTCGGCTCTTCAGGGATGCTCTCCAGAACCTCCTCCGGCTCCGCGCGGAATACCTCTGGAGGCTCTTCCGTCACTAACGGCGCTTCGGGCTCGGACGGAGCCATCGACTTGAGCGTCATGTTGAGCCGTTCCTCGAAATCCAGGTCAGTCTCGTCCGAGAACTCCTCTTCGGCAGGAACTGTTCCGCGAATCAGAAAACCGCAGGACTCGCAGACGTTCTTGTTCGCGTCCGTCATCTCCCCGCAGTTCGGGCAACGCGTCAGGTCAGCGACGTCGCCAAGGCCGCGAATGGAATCCACAGCATCCTCGAGCTCCTCTTCCTCTGGCATGGGTCCTTTTGCATTATCTTCTCTGACCATATAATCGTTTCGACATCGTTATCGAGGAACGAGTGAGATAATTTCATATAGTTCCTGTCACGATAAAGCGGGCGCTATGAAGGCACTCGTCCTTTGCGTCGACAGAGACGACGACATCGGCGTGAAGGCCGGCATACCAGGTCCTGTGATTGGGAAGGATGACAACCTAGCTGCCGCGATGAAGCTCGGCCTGGCGGACCCGGAGGATGCTGATGTCAACACCATTCTCTCAGCCGTCGCCATGTACAACGATCTGATGGAGAAGGGGATATCGACGGAGGTCGCCACGATATCGGGGGACAAGGACGTCGGTTACAAGTCGGACAGGGAGCTCACCAGGCAGCTCAACGAGGTTCTCGATGAGGTCCAACCGAACTACGCCTTCCTCGTGAGCGACGGTGCGGAGGACGAGCAGGTGTTCCCGATAATCGCATCGAGGATTAAGGTCAACCACGTGAAGAGGGTGTACGTGAGGCAGAACCCAGAGATCGAGAGCGCCTACTACAGCCTCATAAGGGCGCTCAAGGACGACAAGATCAAGCGGAGGTACGGCACACCGGTGGCGCTGGTCCTTTTCATCCTGGGCTTCCTCAACATCATCCCGTTCGTCTACGCTCTGTTCGTGAGCGGTGTGGAGATAATTCCCACCCTCCCCGCCCTTGCACCAGGGCTCATCGCGCTCGTTCTGAGCATCTACATGTTCTCGAAGATTCACTTCGAGGAGGGCTTCGTGAGGACGACCGCAAGGAGGACGAGGGACGGCGTGAGGGACGTCAGGAACTCCATTATGTCCGGTGACTTCACGGTGATCTTCAAGAGCGTGACGGTCGTGATGGCTCTGATAGGGACTATCACGGGCGTTTCCGCCGCCACGGCACCCGACGTCCATGGTCTGGCACGGGCGATATTCGTGTTCTTCTTCACATCCATATGGTGGTACATACTGGCCATGTTCGTCTACGAGCTGGGTAGCGTTGTGGACGCCTACGCGAAGAGGAGGAAGTTCCCCGCCTCCTTCGTTCCGATCATGGTCTTCTGGCTCGTGGTGAGCTTCCTCACTCTCATCTTCTTCGAGGCCATCCGCATGATCGTCCAAGAGGTGGACCCGTACATGACGGCGGTGATAACGGTCGAGATTGTGTTCGGGCTGGTCATCACCGTTCTCGGCCTGGCGATATACCGCATGATAGCGCCGAGGATTCCCACAGAGGACCTCTGGCGGCACTAGGAAGGATGTGTATGGACTTCTCCCGCTGGGAAATCTACTACAATCAGATTCTGGCGGATTTCGGCTACAGCCGGGAGGAGGACGAGCGGGCGGCCCTGGTGCTCTCGGAACTGCTCGCGGAAAGGACCTCATCCACCGACGAGTTGCGCGAGATGATCGAGGGCGAGATCGTGACCGTTGCGGGCGACGCTGAATCGCTCGGGCGGGAAATCGACAGCCTGGAGGGCGTGGTCATATCAGCGGACGAAGCGACCTCCGTGCTGCTCAGCCACGACATAATCCCCGATGCATTCACAACGGACCTGGACGGAAGAATCGAGGACCTCGTGCGGGCGAACTCGCAGGGGGCGATAGCGATAATCCATGCCCACGGGGACAACATGGACGCGTTGAAGGAGCACGTCGGAAAGTTCGAGGGGCGGGTCATCGGAACGACCCAGGCGGAGCCGTTCGACGAGATACACGATTTCGGCGGTTTCACGGACGGGGACAGAGCGGTGTTCATAGCCGACCACTTCGGCGCAGAAGAGATAAGGCTCGTGGGCTTCGATTTCGAGAACCCGCGAAAGAAGGACAAGAACCTGGAGACGAAGGCTAGAAAGCTGGACTGGGCCTACGTACTGATGCGGAGCCTCGATAACGAGAGGATCATCTTCCCATCATCTTGAAGCTGAGAACGGGCTTGCGTCCGGCGGCGACCTCGTCCACCCGCTTCACGGACGCGTTGTGAGGGGCGTTCCTCGTGGTCTCCGGGTCCTCGTTCACGATCTCGCGCATGACGTCCGCGAACCTGTCCAGCGTTTCCTTGGTCTCGCTCTCGGTGGGCTCTATCATCAGTGCCTCGTCCACGAGCTGCGGGAAGTAGGCGGTGGGCGGGTGGAAACCGAAGTCGATTAGGCGCTTGCAGACGTCCTTCGCCCTGACGCCTCTCTCCTTCAGACCGGAGGCGCTCGCGACGAACTCGTGCTTCCTGAGACCGTTGTAGGG
Organism: Thermoplasmata archaeon; assembly: GCA_023129265.1. Taxonomy (GTDB): domain Archaea; phylum Thermoplasmatota; class Thermoplasmata; order RBG-16-68-12; family JAGMCJ01; genus JAGMCJ01. Next base: position 5,503 of record JAGMCJ010000110.1, read on the forward strand.
TATATCCAGCACACCCTCGAGCCTAGAACTCAGGTAATTGGAGTTGAGGACCGCCCGGTCCGCTATCCGCTTGAGCCCGTCCCCTCCCCGGAGCTTGATGTACGCGTACGCCTTGAGAAGCACGCCGAAGTTCCCGAGGAAGGAGCGGACCTTCCCGACGCTCTTCGGGCGGTCGTACTCCAGGTAGTAGCGCTCTCCATCGTGGGCGACAACGGGCACTGGGAGGAACTCGTCCAGCCTATCGACGACGCCGATGGGACCCGCACCGGGACCCCCTCCTCCGTGCGGCGTCGCGAACGTCTTGTGGAGGTTGAAGTGCACGATGTCGAATCTCATCTTGCCAGGGTTCGTGCGTCCCATTATCGCGTTGAGGTTCGCACCGTCGTAGTACAGGACCGCTCCTGCGTCGTGCACTATCCTCGCGATCTCAAGGATGTCGCTCTCGAAGAGCCCCAGCGTGTTCGGGTTCGTTATCATGAACGCGGCGGTCTTCTCCCCGACGGCGTTCTCGAGGGCAGAGAGGTCGACGCGGCCCTCCTTGGACTGAATCTCGATCACATCGAAGCCCATCATGGCGGCGCTCGCGGGGTTCGTTCCGTGCGCCGAGTCAGGGAGGACGACCTGCGTTCTCTTCTCACCGTTGTCCTCGTGGTATGCGCGCGCGATGAGAAGTCCGGTGAACTCGCCGTGAGCGCCCGCCGCGGGCTGCAGGGTCACGGACCGCACGCCGCCGAGAGTAGCAAGCATGCCCTGGAGCTCGTACAGGACCTGAAGGGCGCCCTGGACCGTGGACCAGTCCTGCTCGGGATGTAGGAACCTGGCCTTCGGAGAAGAGGCCACCCGCTCGAGTATCTTGGGCGTGTGCTTCATCGTGCACGACCCCAGCGGGTAGAACCCGGTGTCGACGCCGAAGTTCATCTGGCTGAGCCTGAAATAGTGACGAGTGACCTGGGACTCGCGCAGGTTGGGAATCCTCAGCTCCTCTCTCAGCAGAGACTCTGGTAGCTCGCTCTCGGGTCCCTCCTCCGCGACCGTGTCTTCGAGTCCGAGTATGAGCGGGACCTCGTAGCGCGCCTGACGGTAGCTCATCTGACCCCCTCCAGCGCCCAGACGAGCCGGTCGATGTCCGATGTCGTGTGCATCTCCGTGAACGCGAAGAGAGCGGATTCCTCCAGCTCCGGGAAGTGGGACTTGAGCGGGAGCCCGCCGTGGATGCCAGAGTGCAGCAAGTGCCTGTGAACGGCATCGTAGGAGACCTTGGATTTGACAACGAACTCGTTGAAGTGCTCCGCCGCGAAAGCGGGAGCGAGGAAGTCGTCGAGCGAGCGGATCCGCTTCATCGCTTCCCTTGTCCGCTTACCGCATTCGTTGGCGACCTTCCTGAGCCCGTTCCTTCCCAGCACCGAGATGTAGACGGCGGAAGCGATGGCCATGAGGGACTCGTTCGAGCAGATGTTGCTCGTCGCCTTCTCCCGCCTGATATGCTGCTCCCTCGTCTGCAGGGTCATGCAGAAGGCCCGGTCGCCGTCTGCGTCCTCGGTGATACCGATCACCCGCCCAGGCATCTTCCTCACGTGCTTCTGGAGGCATGCGAATATCCCCAGGAGCGGCCCGCCAAAGCTCGGATAGGAGCCGAGCATCTGACCCTCGCCGACGACAATGTCAGCGCCGTGGTCCCCCGGCGGCTTCAGCAGCGCGAGGGATATGGGATTGACGCCCGCTATGAGCATGGCATCTCCTGAGACATCCTTCACCACATCGAGCTCATCCTCGATCACGCCGAAGAAGTTGGGGCTCTCGAAATACACGCCAGCCGTCTCGTCGGAGACAAGGCTCCTCAGATGCTCGGTGTCCATCTTGCCCGTCTCCTTGTCGTAGTCGAACGCTCTGACTCTGACTCCAGGACCCTTGCAGTAGTTGGCGAGGACGCTGTGCTTGTCCCAGTGCATCGCCCTCGGGACGATGATCTCTCTCTTGCGGGTCAGGCGGGCGGCCATGAGCGCCGCTTCCCCTATGGCGGTCGACCAGTCGTACATGGACGTGTTCGCCGCCTCCATCCCCGTGAGCTCGCAAATCATGCTCTGGTACTCGAAGAGAGCCTGCAGCATCCCTTGGCTGGCCTCGGGCTGGTACGGCGTGTATGATGTGTAGAACTCCGAGCGGGAAAGGATCTCATCGACGAGGGAGGGCACGTAGTGATTGTACACCCCTCCGCCGAGGAAAGCGGGCATCTCCTTGATGCTCTTGTTCTTGGAGAGCACGGCCTCGACCTCGTTGAGGACCTCCATCTCGCTTTTGCCAGGCGGCAGTCCGATCTCCTCGATTCTCACGTCCTCGGGGATGTCCTCGAAGAGTTCGTTGATGGATTCCATGCCTAGCGACCTGAGCATCTCGTCCTCTGAGTCCATGTAAACCCTCTAGGAATTGCCTATGCACTATAAATCTTCACCCGCCAGACGCCACCTTGATGAGCTTGACCCTGTCGCCGTTCTCCAGGACCTCGTCCATGGGTATCGGGCGGCCGTCCCTGACGAGGATGTGCGCGTCTGGCCTCAGGTCGAGCGCGTCGACCACATCGAATCCGCTGGCCTCATCGGAGAGCTTCATGACCTTCCTCTCGCCCGAAGGGAGCAGTTCGACGTGGAGCTTCATACCGATAGTGTTATTTCCACAGTCTCTAATAACTTTTGCACCAGGCCGAGGTAGCTAAGTCCGGTCTAAGGCGGTGGCCTCGAGAGTCTCGACGATCGAGACAGCCACTGGTGCTTTGCACCGCGGGAGTTCGAATCTCCCCCTCGGCGCTCCATTCTGGCGGGTTACAGTGTGATGCATGCAGTAGCCTGAGGACGATAACTGAAACAAGCGGGCACTCACGGAAGCTCCCAACCACCAATGATGAATCGACCTGCTCCTATGAAATCCTTCCCTTGTGGTGGCCTATGGCAGGATAAGAGCGAGATAGGAGTGAGGTTAGGCTCTTTCTTTTCTTGAAGCGGAGCGACAGCGGACCTAGACCGGAGCTATACCGGAGCTACGGCGGAGCTACGCTTTGGTGGATTAGGAGCGGGTACGAAGCAGAAACGCATCCAATTGGACACGATCTAGGGCACATCAAGCATCACCTTGAGTCCGAGACCCTCTAAGGTCACGGGCAGCTGCAGCGACGCGACATCGTCGATGCTGATAGCGTCCTCAATGCCTTCGAGCCTGAGAACGAAATCGTAAGGACCGTCCTCGATCGTCGTGGCGATCTCGAATGCATTCCCGAGCGGACACTCGAATAACGACTTCCCGCCGCGGCGAAGGATAAACCAGCCATCCGTGCATTCAAGAGGTGTCCCCGCGAGGACGAGCGGGAGAGTGGGCTCTTGCCCCGCAGCATGCGCCTCCATCCAGCTCTTCATGAACAGATTGATGCCTGACATCTTCTCCGCGATTCCGCCGTAGAAGCGCTTCTGCGATTCCCGCAGGGAGTGCCATGCCTCGACGCCCTCCGCGAAGTGGTTCCTGTTGCCCTGCTGTAACGGTGTTCTCGGATTGTGCGGTATGACATGCTTCCTGAGGAAATTGACGCCGTTCCGCTCTACCGCTGTCATCTTGTCTATTGTCCCGCTGAACTTGGTTCCGAACGAGTTCTTTATTCTCATATTCTCCCCCTGTGGGAAAACTCCCTGTTGTTATTCTCGTCCGTGGTATTTCAATCCTGTGCTAGTGACAAATCTGTGGAAGGGGAGAAGGACTAAGTCAGGCGAACCGCAGGAGATGGCTCAAGAAACGTCGTACTCCTCATTGGAGTCTGACGTTTTCGTTGATAAGAATCAACTAGGGAGGTTCCCTTGTCTCGGAAGTCTGATTCCCTTCTCGTCTCTGCTTTCTCTTTCTGACCAGGAGAAGAAGAACGGCTGCGACCACGACAATCACCAAAGCAACCACAACCCAGAACCAAGCCTGTTCTAGGATCGATTCCTGTTCTGATGGTGTTTCCGTAGGAAACTCAAAGGGTTCGATAGGACTCATCAGCGGGTAGCGGTCCAAGCCCGTCCCTCCCTGGATGTCACATGGAGAATCGCCCATTCCGTCGCCACCGGGTCGGTCTTGGTTCGGGCCACTCTTTTCGTCAATGCCCGTGTAGTCATCCCAATAATTGCCGCCTGAAGGATATCCATCATCCCACTGGTTGTCACCTGGCTCGTCGTAGGGATGTTCTGCATTGTCCATGAAATTGTTATGATATATTCTGTTGCCATCTGCGCCGTGGAGAGAGATACCGCGACCGGAGTTCGAGTAGATGTTGTTGTTGACTAAGGTGTTGTTGCTGGAGACTCTGATGGAGATGCCGTAATCGTTATTGGAAACGTTATTGTTGGCCATTGTGTTGTTGCTTGAGTAGTAAAGCTTGATCCCGTCGCCCATTTCTCCAAACGGTGCATATAACGGATGGGGCGACGACACTTCGTTAGCAACAAGGGTGTTCCTGTTGGAATAATCGAGATAAATGCCCTTACGGTTGTTCGAGAGAGTGTTGTTGGTGATGGTGTTGCTATGAGAATATTCGAGAGAAATCCCGTATCCATTGCCCACGGCGTTGTTGCTGGCAACGTAGCAGTCCTCGGCATGGTGGAGTTCTATCCCTGAGCCAAACCAATCGCTGTTTGTTAGGGTGAATCCCGTGATGTTCACCCAGTCAGCAGATAAGCGTACCACAGTCTTAGTTCCACCCCCGTCGATTATGGTCGTATCTCTGCCCTCTCCTGTCAGCGACAGGGTTTTCTTGACCCTTACGTTCTCGTAGTACGTCCCGCTGTATACGTGTATAGCATCTCCCGGCATCGCTTCGTCTATCGCACCCTGTATCGTCGTGTAGTTTCCTGGATTCCCTCCGCCAACGTACAAGGTCGTGGCCCTCGCCTCCGGAAGTATCCCGATAGTGGCAATGAAGGCACTCAAGAACACCAGAAGTGCGACAGTCAACGCCATCCTTTTCATTCTCTCCTCCGCAATGTTGCATTCGAATCTGAATCCATCCTAATAATCTTTGTTGCAGTAACCTTGCCAGGGTCTTGATGTGTCGCCCTTCAATATGAACACTGACACTTCTCCATTCGATGGATTGCACGCGGGTGGTACGGTTTCAAGTGTTGAGGGATATGCAAGAAATTTCATCATCGATAACTCACCACTTTCCTATTGGAGCATCTTCGCTTCATCCATTTGCGGAAGTGCAAGAATACGCGGTGTTTGACAATGGACTTCAACACAACTGCTATCGCTAGGTAGACAATTCCCCTCCGAGACCTTTCACCAATCCTCGTCATCATACAGCTGACCCTGAATCTCACACAACTCAGACGAATATCTGCGACTTCACCTTCGGATACTCTTGTGTTTGTAACCAATCGGTTCTACTTTTCTGACAAAGCGACCAGTTCGCCAACTAAAGCGTCGCCTCGACATTAATAGGTTCTGAGCAAGCTCGAGGAAGACGGATTCATAGAGATATCCCAGAAGGGGAAGAGATAGTTCGTCATCACATGGTTCAACTTGATTTCGTGCTTGATGTCCTCCTTTGACAGGGAGGCGTCTTCCCGATCCAGAACAATCGCGACATTCGGGGCAGGAAGCAAGATTCAAGCTAGAACAAGAAGGTCCAGACGATCATTCCAATCGCAATCAGGAGAGGTGTCGAAAGCATAACTACCACGTTTTTTCCCAAATACGGAATCAGTGCGGTGGTGTCGCTATGGTGCTTTAGCACGCCGGCAATCGTCTTCAAAGCCAAGGGCAATGTCGCCAATCCTAGCAGAGCCATCAAAGGCAGAACGTGCAATACCACAGCCCCCAACAATATGACATAAATCGATACCAACACAGAGGAGTATATCCTGGCCGACTTCTGCTTACCCAAGACTATTGGCAGGTGCTTCCTTCCATCAGTTCTGTCGGCCTCAACATCGGGAAACTCATTGAGCAAAAGAAGGTTCGTAATGAACAACCATGATATCATGGTCAATGTCACAATCGCCCAACTGTAACTTCCATTCTGAACGAAGTAGGTACCGAAGACAATGAGGGCAAATCCCCCTGCGGATATCTCGCTCAATACGTACAGCTTTGCAAGGAGGATAGTATAGAAGAATATCAAGAAGACACCCATCAATCCCAAGATTAGAATGGGCCAACCGTATATGAAAACGAAGTAGACGCCTATGAGAGCCACCAAGACTAGGGCTCCTGTTGCAAGATAGAATGCCTTTTTTGGATCGAGCGCTCCAGATGGAAGAACACCACTCCCCCCACTGAAGGGGGTTCTCTTGGTCTTGAAGTCAACACCGCTCTTGTAGTCGAAATACTCGTTGAATACGTTGACGCTTATATGAGCAGACAGAGCTCCGAGAAGACTCAGGACAAGGAACCAAGCGTTGAACGGATTACCGTCGTAGATGGAAACGGATATGCCTAAGAGCACGTAAATCGGAGTCATGATCAGAAACGGTGTCCTCACCACTCCCAGCCATGTTCTAACCCTAATTGCGTTCATTGTTGCGTCCGAAGGTTCTCCATCGCCTTAAAACTTGCCCTATCATTAGGATTCCGCGAAGTCACATGGCATGAGGAGGGAAGGCAGTAACTCTATCCCCCACTCTCCCCCTTTCGGAGTTGCCTCCAACCAAAGGAGTTAGGAGAGCGGGATGGGATGTCACGCCTTCGGAGTAGGAAAGGAAAGAGTTGAAAAGGATATCGTGAGCTGGTGTCTTGAACGATTGTATCCCAGGCCATCAGGCGGAATCATTGGCAAGGACCTTCCCACACCTTACTCACATCTCGTTTTGCCCCAAGATATGGAATCATGGACATGGGAAGAGAATGGCTACAGGCTCGACCAAACGAAATGTCGCACTCCATTATCAAGGACGACGGAAAGCACCTCTTGGGACTCGCAAGAAGCACTGCGAGACGGCTCGTTTTGATGTACCAGAAAGAAATCGGATGCCAGTCAAAAGCAACTAAGAACCTGGCTGTGCCGAATACTGTTGATATTGGGACACGTAAGGGTCACAGCCAGCATCCCGATTCCAATATTGACAAGGAGGTTCTTGAACAGATGCCCAAAACGTTTCAGACCTTCTCTTCACTTCTCTCGAGGGTGAGGGATATGGAGGGAGAAATCGAATAGGACGCTCAGCAGCCATCAAGCGCCAGGAGAGCATGGGATTTGAACTGCAGATACTACCTTCCCCCTCGGCGCTTGGCTGTATCATAGAAATCACGCAGAGCGAAAGGATTCTTTGGGAATGTACGCGCGGCAAGACAAAACTTAATAGCTCCCAACCTATCAGCAGCGGAGAATCACGTCCATCTCCATAATCCTTGAACAGAGGGGAACAGGGACTCAATGTGGAGATAGTGTGACGACACGAGAATTCGGGAGTGGACTATATGAAGGAGAAAGTGGGGCGGATTTTTGGTGTGATGATTTGTGTGGCGATTGTCGCTGTGGCGTTCTCAACGACTGTACCGTTGGAGGTTCGTGCTGCGACGCTGTACGTGGGTCCGGGACAGACCTACACCACTATTCAGTCTGCTATAGATGCCTCGAACGCTGGCGATACGATTCGTGTGCATGACGGGACCTATGATGAGCGGATCACCGTAAACAAGACCCTAACCCTCACCGGAAACGGCTCGGCTACGACGATTATCACGAATAGCGGGTCAGGTAGTGTGGTGACCATAGCAGCCAACTGGGTCAATTTCAGTGGGTTCACAGTGAAAAGTGGTCGAATATCTGGAGAAGATGCTGGGATAAAGATTGATTCTTCGAACGATGTTGAGGTTCAAAACTGTAATTGCTCAGACAATCCACGGGGCATCTACCTTGTGCAATCGTCAAACAACAGGATAGAGAACAACACGTGTTCGAACAACGCAGTGGGTATCTTGCTATTATCATCATCGAGCAACAGGATGGTCAACAACACCGCGAATTCCAATGCCGGGGCTGGAATCTGGCTAGACAACTCCTCCAGGGGCGAAATATCCAATAACGTAGTAAATTCAAATTGGAATGGAATACATTTCCGACCAGGATATAACTGCAACAACATCACGATGTACAACAACACTGCGAACTCGAATACAAACAACGGAATGGAGATTATTGGCAACTACAATACGATAACGTACAACATCGCGAACAACAATGGCAATATTGGAATAATCGTGGGAGGGATGTACAACACCATATCATACAATCTGGCAATGTCGAATGGAAACGGAATCTACATCTCTTCTTGGAATTCCACAATCACCCATAATGTCGCAGTAAACAACAACGGTGGAATCGTGCTAATGAATCTAGGATACAGCAACTTCGATTGGAATGCCGCGTGCTGCAACGCGCTAGGGGACCTCTCCTTCTGGATACACGGGAGTGAGGGTGCGACTGGTGACTCGAATACTTGTGATAGCTCAGGCGGATGGAATGATATGTTCAAGACTGGGTGTAGCTTCGGATGTAGCCTTTCGGGGAGGGTGACAGACGGGCACGGCCATGTCCTTGAGGGTGTCAGGGTGACACTCCACAACCTTGGTCAATATACGACCTACACCGATGCTTTAGGGTGTTTCAACTACTGTCCCATTGGGGCTGCTGATGTGACTCCACCTGAACCGTATCTTGAGGTTGCCCTTCAGGACCAGGGAACGGGAGGGACTCCGTACATGGCGATATACGAGACTAGTCCAGGGGCCGTTGTCGCGGCCGAAACACAGACACTTGCGTCGATCACAGGTACCGTGAATATCGACTTCTCGAATAACCCAGGAATAAGATCAACGAATATCGCCAACGCAAATGACCTTGATGATTATGCGGTCATTTACCTCCACACGTACCAGGCAGTACAGTTCTCACTGAACACGTTGGGTCTGAACCTGGACCACGCACTTCCGGTCGAGACATATGGGAACACACCAGCAGGAATGGGAACGTGGTATACTCCCGTACCTTGGAGTGGCTATCCATCATCTTCCATATCCATAGGCGTGGGCAATAGCATGTTCAACAGCGGGAACAGACCTGACAACAGGGAGTGGCATGAATTCGGGCACCACATAATGGCAGATTCATTGATTGGTAATGACAATGCGCTTCCTCCGAGAGGCGGTGGTTTGCCCCATGCGGGTTATGCCAACCCCAACAGTGCGGACTCATGGATGGAAGGATTCGCCGAGTTCATGTCGTCTGAGATTGATGCTGCTGGATATCCGGCCATTCCCATGATGTCATTTCCCTTCTTAGCGTCGGTACCGATACAGGGAACACTACCGCCGTATCCCCCGAATTGGTATGGCGGTTGGGGGAACCCGCGTTGGTGGGATTTGGAATGGCAAACCAATATCCGGGGACCGACACGCCTGGACGAGGAGTTCGCAATCGCTAGCATATTGTGGGACTTAGAGGACCCGATCAACGGCTTGGAGAACGACTTTGTGGACCTGACAATAGGTCAGATATGGGGCATCATAAACACGAATAATCTCTTTCCAGAGGCGGGGAGACCTCCTGGTAACCCTCCGATGACTGACCTCAGGGACGTCTACAATGCATTCTCGGCATCTGCCCTCGTGTCTCAGGCCAATTTGGATCAGATATTCAGGGCTCACGGTGCCTGTGATGATGCAAATGGCAACTTCCTATGTGATGTAGGTGAGCAGGTCGGCTACACTGGCGATCCCGCGAGGCCTCTCAGGAGAAACACAACGTACCTAGACAACTCCTTCATCCTTGTCACAGTAATCGACAACGAGACCATGATGGAAATCGATGTAGATGGATTCTTTGTCCATGACGTTTTTGATCCTCCGCATGAATACTTGGACGCTGACTTCGCGGTTTCCTATTTCAATGAGACAAACAAGTCGATCTACTTCTCCATGGCACCTTACCCGCAACACAACTCAACTGCGTACATCTCACCATTCAAGGCTGGTCATTGCGGTGTTACACCTCTTGTCATAAACAACTCATACTATTGGGACAGAATGAATACTTCCAGCTACATCGCCAATCATACCTTCTATCTGGATCGATGCAGGCCTGGCGACGATATGTACATCGACACGAACACAATGTTATGGCCTGACATATACAACATCGACGATCCTGGCCAAGATGGCGTTCTGATCATCAACGCATCAGACATCGTCCTGGACTGCAACGGTGCAACGCTGGATGGAATGGGTATGGGTATCGGAATCTACAATCCGGGATTTGACAATGTCACGATAAGGAATTGCATTGTGGCAAACTACAAGCATGGGATTCTTGTGGAAGATGCGTCGGACAACGTCATCATCAACAATACTCTCGGTTCAAGCTGGGCAGGCGTATCCGCATATGGAGGCGGTCATCACATTATGACTGAGAACCACGCCACTTTGAACACTTACGGCATAGACATCGCCTCCGACGACAACATCATAGAGAACAATACTGCTGATTCGAACCAGAATGGAATCTGGCTGGAATTCGCGTCGGGCAACACGATAGTTGGCAACATCGTAGATGCCAACACACAGGTAGGGGTTAGTTTGCACGATTCGTCCAGCTATGGCACTGTTGCGGAGAACCACATCGAAGGCAACGCCGTTACTGGCATCCTTGCGTGGGACTCGTCTCATAACAACACCATCTACCATAACAGCATCATAGACAACTTAGAACAGGCGAACGATACGGGTGCCGACAATCAGTGGCACAACGGCTATCCTTCCGGAGGGAACTACTGGGATGATTACGTCGGAGTTGATGAGAAGGTCGGTCCCGGTCAGGACAAGCCTGGTGTTGACGGGATAGGCGACACGGCTTACATCATAGATGCGGACAGCCAGGATGAGTATCCTCTCATGAGCGTCGCACCTCCACCTCTCTTGCCCCCATCAGCCCCACAGGATCTTGGAGCGGTAGCAGACGACCAGCAAGTCACGCTGACCTGGAATCCACCAGCCTTTGACGGTCGTTCCCCAATAACCAACTATGGCGTTTATCGAGGAACCGCTCCTGGTGAGGAGATCTTCCTTGTGGATGTCGGGGATGTTCTCACCTACGTCGATACGGAATTGACGGCCGGACAGACCTACTACTACAAGGTCAGTGCAATGAACGCGGTAGGTGAGGGAGCACAATCGAATGAGGCTAGTGCGACCACGGCACCTCCGGCAAACCAGCCTCCGACATGCAGTATCACGGACCCGGTTCAGGGAGCTACGGTATCTGGTACGTACACGATAACTGGTACCGCCTTTGACGCTGATGGAACTGTGGCTAGTGTGGAAGTCAGAATAGACACTGGTGCTTGGACGCAAGTCACAGGCACGACAACATGGACCTATGATTGGGATACATCAACCGCTTCCGATGGCGATCACACGATATACGCTCGCTCTTATGATGGCACCAACTATTCGGACGAGGCGAGTGTTCTCGTGACCGTGGACAATGCCGCTCCACCGGAGTCGATCTTCGAGAACGTCTGGTTCTGGATTGCGGTCCTCGCGGTTATAATCATAGTAATTATCATCGCGGTCATCGCTACCTCTAGGGGGCGAAAGGAGCTCATCGAGGAGGAGCCAGAAGCACCGCCAGAGCCTCCAGAAGAGCCGCCGGAACCGCCTCCCATCGAATAGCTCAGATTCGGTCTTAGTCTTTCAAATCTTTCTAGGTATCCCGAGAGCACGCTGTACTTCTTCGCTTCATTCGGGGTAGTCGAGAGAGCTATGTAGTGTATCGGCGCTGAGGAATAGGAATGGACTTTCATAGGTGGAGCATAGAGATGACCATCTCGATGGCTTTCCTTTTCATGGTCATGGGCTCACTGTTGTCGTTCATGATATCTCCACGTCTTCCCACTCCAGGGCCTGCCGTCTTGATCGGGTTCTCAGTCTCCGCATTGACAATGGCCTTTGCAGCACATGGCATCCACGGTTCCGCCACCAGACGAGAATTGCTCAGGGCAGGCGGAAGGAGCAGAAGTCTCCTTTTCCTCTATCTTGCTGGGCTCGCGGTCCTAGTCATTTGTACGTGGGTGCTTTGCCTTGGTTCTTCTTTGAGCTGGCCGAGTGTGTTGGTGATCCTGACTGGACTGACCGTGGTTGGCGTGTCATCCATCATCAAGAAGAAATCCCTCGTCGGTTCCGCCAGCCAACGAACGGACCGGCTGTACTACCCCATGTTGTTCACCACGGTGATGGTCATTCTGGGCGCCGTGATGGTGTATCGTCTGCTTTGCATGTACTAGCGATATTCATCGTGTAGTATTCGTCCTCTGTCCACAGGCTTAGTCATCTCCCAGCCACATTCAACGAACCCGCTCACCCATATGGAATCGTCTAGGGGAATCCCAGAAGAAACGCTTCTCAAAGAGGGAAGAAAGATATAATGGTCCCATTCTGTTACTGGGTCGGGTGAGATCATCCGTTGCATGGTCACTGGAGGAGCGGGTTTCATAGGAAGTCACCTGGTCGACCGACTGCTTGAGGAAGGTCACCAAGTCGTTTGCTATGACAATCTTGATGATTGGTATTCGGGTAAGTGGAGGAACATAGAGCGCAATTCGGAAAACCCGGAATTCGAGGTCCAAGAGAAGAGTATCCTGGACTTTGATGCCCTGAGGACGGGGCTTGAAGACGTGGACGTTGTCTTTCACGAAGCCGCCCAACCGGGAATCCCCATATCGGTCAAGAACCCGCTGAAGACCTTCTCGACAAACGTCAACGGAACGTTGAACGTACTTCTGGCTTCATTGGATGCAGGGGTGAAGAAGGTAGTATATGCCTCATCCTCTTCGGTCTATGGAAACGGTGTGCCGAGACCTACCGGAGAGGACTGCGAGACCGGACCCATATCTCCCTACGGAATTAGCAAGTTGATAACGGAGGGCGTCTGCAATGCTCTCGGCGAGATGCGCGGACTGAGAATCGTGATTCTGAGGTATTTCACTGTCTTTGGTCCCAGGCAGAGACCGGATATGGCGATAAGGAAGTTCGCAGACCTGATGTCTTCTGGGAAACCCGCAAGAATCTTCGGCGATGGAGAGCAAACAAGGGACTTCACTTATGTCTCAGACGTTGTGGATGCAAACATCCTTGCGATGAAAAGCACCAGTGCAGACGGGGAGATACTGAACATAGGCTACGGGAATAGCGTCAGTGTAAATGAGGTTGTTACCAAACTGAGAAAGCATTTTCCAGATGCACCTGGACCCGCATACGGGGAGATCCACAAAGAGGATGTGGATCACACGCTCTCCGACAACTCAAAAGCAAGAAGGTTGCTGGGATGGGAACCGAAGGTCTCTTTCGATGATGGATTGAAGGCATTTGTTGACTGGTATTTGTTGGGCGGACATCAGCCCTGACCGACCGAAGAGTTATCTGCAATCTCCGACTTTCCCTTGCGTCGCCTCTGATGGAAACAGGTCGACTTGGAATCACAGCAGGGAATGGAAGAACAGCAAAGAAGTAGAAACACCTCGACAGAATGACCGGAGATATTCAATCAATCCACGTGAGGAGTGATTGGAAGGAGGATTTGGTGATCCGCTTTGCAGGATGATGGCCTGTTGCAGGAGAAACGCGGAGACACTCGGCGTCGTCACCGCGAAAGATGGATAGCAAGGGTGATGATGTGTGTCTATGTTGCCTTTCTCGTTCTCATCGCCGCTATGGGCTTCTACATAATCTTCTATCTCGTTTTCCTTGTATCATTTGTCGTCCTAGCCTTTGTGGTTGATAGACTGAAGTCATTCGACCTGATCGATTCCTTCGCTCTGCAGAAGAAACTCGTCTTGGTCTTTCTTGTGGCATTGGCGGTGAGGTTCCTTATGCTCGCTCAGGACCAGATAATCACTGGCGACATCCTCACCTATGTCTTTCGGGGAGACCAGATGCTCAACGGGAGAATTCCTTATGTTGATTTTCAGGGTGGCAACAAACCTCCTTTGTACAATCTCACTATTCTCATGATTTCCTGGTTCCTCGGTGCTGGGCAAATACAATTCAGAGCAGTGTTCTCCGCGGTTGATGCTTCTATTGCTGTCCTCATTTTCTTCCTCTGCAGCCGTGAAGGAGGAGAGAGGTTTGCTCTCTCTGCCTCCCTGCTATACTCTCTTTCTCCGATAAATGTGATAACGATTGGCCTCTCAGGCCATTTTGACCCGGTGCCGACATTGGCCGTTGTCATTTCCGCAGTGTTTCTAATCTCTAAGAAACACCGGCTGTCCTCGCTGTTTCTTGGTTTTGGGTTTGCCTTGAAAGTATTCGCTGCTGCACTTCTTCCATACTACATCTCTAGAATCGGAACACCCATGAAAAGGACTCTTTCCGTGGTCCTCTTCCTCCTTCCGATGGTTCTTTCCCTCATAGGACTCTATTTGCTGTCAGAAGAAGGACTGTTCAAGTATTTCGG
>JAGMCJ010000111.1 GCA_023129265.1 Thermoplasmata archaeon
CCGGAACCGCGCCCGCCAAGCTCCACCGCCCTGTCGAGGATGTGCTTGACGAACCCCATCGACGCCAGCGAGGCGATGGCATACCGCTCGTCCGCGACATAGAAGGGCATGAACGCAACGCTGTTCCTGTCGATGAGGACCCCCTTCAGGGTGGAGAGCATCTTGAGCTCCTTGGCTATCTTGGCGGCGGATTTCATCATCTCCGAGAACGCGGTCATGGGAAAGACGACCTCGCCCAGTGCCCCGCCCGGTCCGAGCCTCCTAATCCTCATCTCGTACGCGCGCTCCTCCCATTCGTGCACTGCCACATCCTCGGGCTCCTTCTTGCCTCCGCCCTTCTCGGCGATTCCATCGATCATCGCCTCCTCCGCCTCGTTCGACTTCGCTGAGCCCGCCAGTGTGATGCTCAGAAGAGAGCCGACCTCTGGGGCTTCCCTGCCGAGCAGGCGGACGAAATCGAAGTAGTTGCCGTCAAAGAAGGACACGTTGTACGGGAGGGATTGCGAGTGCGCTATCTCCCTCAGCGGCTTCCCCATCGCCGGGAGCTTGTCGAACGAATACGCAAGGGGTCGAATCTCCTCGGGCATCGGCCGCAGTCTGACGGCGACCTTCGTGACTATGCCCAGTCCTCCTTCTGACCCCGATATGAGGGCGTTCAGGTCGGGTCCTTTGCCAGAGGCGCCGTCCACGTCCGTGTTGAGGATTCTGCCGTCACCGAGGACCGCCTGCATGTGCTCGATGAGCTGGACCGACGTTCCAGCGCCATAGGCTCCGGTTCCCGCCCCTCCCGTGTTCGTCCAGCCCCCGACCGTTGCAATCCTTGCGCTGGCGGGATAAGTGGGAAGGAACAGCCCCTTGAGCTCCGCGGCCTCGGAGATATTGAGCCAGGTGACGGCGGCCTCGCAAACGGCGATGCGACTGTCCTCGTCAATCTCGAGTATCTTGCTCATGCCCGACATATCGAGCACGATGCCGCCCTGGTTTGGGACCGACCCGCCGAAGCCCCAGCTCGCCCCTCCCCGCGGTATGATCGGTATCTTGTGCTCCCTGGCGAACTCGACCAGCTTCTGCACGTCGTCCACGTTCCTCGGCTTCACGACCGCGTCGGGAAGGACCTCGAACGGGATGCTTATGAACTTCGGAAGAGGCGCCAGGTCGTGTGAGTAGAGCGTGCGCCTGAACATGTCAAGGGCGACGTTATCCTCGCCCATGAGTTCAACGAGCTTCTTGCTCAGCCCGTCGTCCAGCTTCCCCTTCTTCCTCGGGAGGACCCTCATTATGCCCCTGGCGGATTCCCCAATCCTGGATGACGAGGCCCGCGCGCAAGCTCCAACGGCATGTTGGCTCGACACCTTTCCAACGACGTGTTTCGATGTCACGACGCGGGGGTCGAAAGCGCTCTTCAGCGCGCAGAACGCGGACGCGCCGCCCTCCTGCATGTCCTGAGTCCACAGATTGACGTCGCGGATGAACCCGCCCAACGTGAATGCGGATTCCTGGAACTTCCTCTTGGCTGAGTCGATGTCCGCGTGCCCGAGTCTCGCTTTGGCGGGAACGACCAGAGCCCGGACCGCGCAGAGACCTGAGGTCAAGACCGTGAATTCGAGCTCTGTCTTGGCGAGCGAAGCTTTCATGGCCTCAAGCAGATCTGGAATCCCCTTCTGCGGTAGGACCATCTCGTCCGCGAACTCGAACTTCCCCTTCTTCGAGAGGAACTTGAACGAGCTCGGTCTCTCCGATTCCAGCTTCGCTGTGTTGTGGGCCTCTGCGATCTCATCGATTCTTGCCTCGATCTCGTCATTGGCCTCCGCGGCGCGGAGGATTGTGATTCGCATGACGGGATTGGGTCCCGAGTCAACTCCCGCCGAAATCGTAATGTCGTGCACGTCGTAAATCCCCGAGACCTTGCCCAGGAAGGCGGACAGCTGGTCGGCGGGCAATGAGTACTTCAGTAGCCTGATCTCGGGCGGCATCGGTCGAGGGAAGAGATGGATCCGGGCGGGTATCCCGAAAGCCCCGCAGGAACCGACCGTCAGGC
>JAGMCJ010000112.1 GCA_023129265.1 Thermoplasmata archaeon
CGACGACCGGGTGAACCTCGATGACCCCGCCGTTGATTCCCTTGAGACCCCGAAGCCTGTAGTACACATCCCGCTCGTGTCCTGGGAAAGTCCTGACCAGTACGAATGCCATTTCCATGCTTGACGAGCCTCCTTTCGGGCCGAGCAACTGACCTTTCACTTTCGCCCCCTTCAGTTGCCTATCATTCACGGGCTCAGTTGCTCCCTGGCACTGTAGGATTTTTCGGCTATAAGTCCTTTGCTAATGTCCGTTTTGGGCGCATTCTTTCGGACATATCCAATATGATTGCGCTTGTCCTAACGTTTTGAAGAGTGCCTCTCGGACAAAAGCGCAGACAAAGCGAGAGAAACATTTATAGTAGCCGAAACCGTGCGTCTTCTCGGTAGCATTATGTCAGACAGAACAATAGATAAGATGGACATAAAGATACTAAGGATGCTTCAGGAAGACGCTCGGAAACCCTTCAAGGAAATCGCAGACCAGTGCGGTGTATCCACGGAGACGGTGAAGAACAGGTTCAACGCGATGAAGAAGAATGGCATAATCCGCGGTACGACCATCGTGGTTGACCCGAGGAAAATGGACAAGAAGCACATCGTCATCATAGGGATACAGACGACCCAACCCTACTCCAATCAGGTCCTCAACATGGTCAAGAAGATACCTGGGATATGCGTGGCAACGAGGGCCGTGGGACGGTACGATGTGGAGGCCATTGCCATAAAGGAGAACATAGAGCAGATCGGCAGTATGAAAGACAACATCGGGGACTTCCAACAGGTCAGGAGTGTGGATGTCGACATATTCGTCGACAAACCACTGCTGTGCCCCAAGAATTTCGAGTTCGATTGAGGGATGGCCATGGAATTGGATGAAATCGACCTGCAGATCCTGGAGATACTCAAGGAGGATGCTAGGACTTCCTTCAGGGAAATCGCAAGAAGGCTGAAGGTTTCCCCGGACACCGTCAGCAACAGATACAAGGGACTGACGAAAAACGGAGTCATCATCACCTCGACTGTCGTCATCGACCCATCCAAGATTGGTTATTCGTTCATCACCCGGTTCGGCATCGATGTGAAACCAGCATATTCATCACAGGTTCTCGAGAGGGTAATCCAAATCCCGAGCGTGATCGTGGCCTCGAAACTAGTCGGCGGCCACGACCTGGTCGCAATCAGCGTGATTAGGGATTTCGAGCACCTGTGCGATTTGAGAGACGCGATGCTGGAGATGCCCTTTGTCGACAAAGTGGAGCTGGGAATGTGGATAAAGACGATGAAACTGAGTCCCCAGTATTTCCTCATCTGAACATCGCAGATAGGATGTGCCGTTGGTCATGGGATGCAAGCACCTCCCGCACTCTGAGGACCATTGTACCGAGCCGCCGAATATCCTTTCCCGCCGGAGCGCAGAGTTTAGCATGACTACCTGCGAAAGAAACGTCCTCGAGGCTCTCCGCCTCCTCGGCCACTCTATCATTATGTAGTTGAAAATGTTCCCGCTATAGCCGCAGACGAGTACGCCGATGTTCACCGCGAACCCCCGTGAGGAAGAGCCAGAGTGCTATTCTTCCATCTGGATTGGCTCTTCAGAGGATATCAGGGAACGCATCATGGGAGTTCATGCAAGCGCTGGACTGTTCCCGTACTCTTTGACCAGAAGACACTGGAACATGTCTGTC
>JAGMCJ010000113.1 GCA_023129265.1 Thermoplasmata archaeon
CCCCGCTATCGTCCAGAAGCGAGAGGACACTCTCGATCTCCGCTGCTCTGCCATAGAACTCTATGACCTTTGGAGCATCATCAGAGTGGTCGACCATGCGCTCCTTACCTTCCTCCGCGGTCATCAGAGCGCCCATGTCAAGTATGTCGTCGTCGTCCATCGCCTCCAGGATGTCGGTAATCTTCCGCCCGAGAGAGTACTTCTCAATCACTTCCTGAAGGACGCCTTCTCGCAACTTGGACGTGGCAGTCATGTAGCTTACTGTGGAACCCAGCACGAAGTCCTTGATCTTCGATGCTCGAATCCTCCCCTCCCCCGTCAAGAAGTAGACCTTCCTCCTCTGCTTCCCTCCGACGACATGGGCCATTCGTTCTTGGACCCTTCCCGCCTCAATCAGGGGCCTGATGTACTGAGATAGATGCTTCAGGTGGATTCCCACCTTTTCCGCTATTCCTGATTGCGTCAGCTCAGGGGGGACAGAGTAGTCATCGGAGTATTTCGCCCGTTCAAGAAGATGGAGTTCGATCCTCTCCTTTGTTGTCAGGTCAATCCCCGGTGGCCTGCCGCTCATTCCACTCGTGTTCGAATCCGTCTCTTGTCATAAATAAATTTGGTATGATATCCTGGACATACTCCTAAGGAACTCCTACGCTCTCCTTAAATAGCGCTTTGCTGAGGTAGGCTTAGGATCTACTGGAGGAGAAGGAAATGAAGAAAATAGTAGCAGTATTTGTGTGCCTGCTGTTCCTGGCATCCGCGCTGGGAATGTCGGCAGTTGTGATTGCGAAGAAACCGCAGCCACCACCACCGCCGCCGCCTGAAGGAACAGTCTACTTCTCGCTAGGCCAAGAGATGTGGACCATGAAAGCGGATGGCTCGGAAAAGACCAAACTGGGCGTTTACCCCGGAATTGACGAATTCCATGTGGCTTTCGGTGATGTTAGCCGGCTCAAACATGGAGATCACTACTGGTTCATCCGATTCTGTGTTGTTGGGGGCAATTATCCCGATGGACCACTGGTTCGTGAGATCTTTGCTGTCCGTGACGACGGTGCAAAGGAGGTGCAGCTCACAGACGACCCCACTCTCGCGACCTATTATCTTGGTCGTGCACTGGTCTGGGGAATTGATGACACTGAGGTGACATGGAGCGCCAAGAGATGGGGTGATGATCCAGTTATGCCCGAGGAGTTCGGTATCTACAGCGCTGCAATCTCCTTTGATGCCAATGGAGATGTCATCGGACTCAGTGAGGAACCTACCCTCATCTGGGACACGGGATACCATTATGAAGCGTGGGCAGACGACTACATTCCCAACGTAAAGCGCTTCGATTGGTCACCGGACGGAAGCAAGATCGCGTTTATTCAGGGTAGCCTTCGAACCATCAATCCAGATGGAACAGACGAGCAGGTCATTGTGGCGCCTATAACTAAAGGCAAAGACAAGGGTGGGCATGTCAGAAATAAGGATATAGATTGGTCCCCTGATAGCAGCCATCTGGTCTATACATGGATAGCCTCCGGCAGGGGTCATAATAATCCGGCTCGTTATGACGTCTATCGTGTGGAGGCGAATGGCGACTACCCGACCTCCATGACAGATGACATTGAAGGTTCTCCCGCATCCCATGCCTGGCGGTAGGACGCAGGCGGATCACAATCATCCGGTCGGCCCTGTATGTGGAGGGAAATCGATAGGTGATGATCCCTTGGGCGTTTGCTTCGTTCTTCCTGAGTTCCGTGGGAGACCTGCTTCCTTGCCAATCGTGTGGCATCAAGATTGGCCGCAGTAGGAAAGGGCCTCTAGAACCCCCTGGTTGGGAGACTCCTATGTTCACTCCTACGGAACTCCTACACTTTCCTTATGTGTACCCTCCGCCCTAGATAGGCTCAAGAAGAAAGCGGAGGTGGAAGATGATAGGAATAAGGGAAGGCGGCGACGGCGTCCTCGGGATCCGCAGGATGGGGTTGTTCCCCCGACTCGACATGCAGGTCGGAGGAGCAGACCACCTGGCACTGCTGGACGGTCGATCTCTGATCAGAGCCGTGAAGACCCACGAGGAGTACCAGATGGATGCGCTCAGGCGGTGGCTCGACGGCGAGGACGAGGCCTTCGAAGATTGGCTCGCCGACTAGATTGCAGATCAAATCAGGAGGTTCTTGGCTCCATCAGCCACCCCTGGAGAACCTCCTGTTCTCCCTGTTTTCAAGGTGCGTCTGTCGGGTCCCAGCCCGTGTGGAGGTCCGAGTTGAGTGCATCGAGAGCACTCATATCCTTTTCTGACATTTCGAAGTCGAACACATCCGCGTTCTCGATTATCCTCTCGCGGCGAACGGACTTCGGCATCACGATCGTCCCGTGCTGCAGGGCCCAGCGAATCAGAATCTGAACGGGCGTTTTCGAGTGCCTAGACGCAACGACCGCCAGTGTCGGGTCATCGAGCCTTTCCCCCTGGTTAGCGGGCTGTATGCTTCGAGGACCGTGCCTTTCGATTTGCAGAACTCCAGCAGGTCCTTCTGATACAGGAACCGAGGTTGCGCGACATCGATTGTGTCCTCCCTAGTGAGTGAGATCTTTCGGCGACACAACAAGGCGTTGATTCACGTCTTTTCTGACAACAATCCCGCGGTTCGCACGTATCAGAAGGTTGGATTCAGGCCGTACAACTCCTACGTACTCGTCAAGGCGGAGAGGATATAGGCTTGCTCTTGGCTAGATGTCTCTTCTCTCGAAGGAGAAGTACGCCAGGACCACGGCGATCTCGGTCCACAGGATCTGAACCATGACCGCGAAGGTGGTCGTCATGAAATATGGGACTTCCATCCTGAAGCCGAACACCTCTTCAACCCTGAATGCCGCCATGACCGCCATCTGGTATAGGTCCGTTGGGCTGAAGACGATCGTGGCATATAGCCAATCCGGAAAGGGCGTCGCGCCCGTCATTAGGTCTAGGAAGTCCCCGCCAGTGGCCATATAGATGCCGAAGACGACCATCCCGTATATCATCGACCAGAAGAACAGGACCACCCCCATGCCGAGGGCTTTGGTGCGGCTTTTCGCGATCGTCGAGAAGAGCACCGCCATGCTGAGATAGAGAAAGCCGGACAGTATC
>JAGMCJ010000114.1 GCA_023129265.1 Thermoplasmata archaeon
GCTCCTGTCTCTCCCTTTCCCAATGTGCCCTGTCTCGTCGACAACGGTTCGTGAGCACAGCGAGCTTACGAAATCGTTCTTGCCAGAGTCCTTGGATCCAATGACGAGGATTCTCGTGGGCTGTGCGGCCCCGCCCACCAGTCCCCTGAATGCGAATGGGATCCAGTCGCTTTCTGAGATTCCGAGCTCCCGTTTCTCGTGCACCTTCACGAGGTTCTGCAGGTCATGACCGGCCGTTCTTGTCTCGAACTCCAGGACGCAGTCTGCGGACTCCCTTATCCTGTTGAGGTCCCTATCCTCCAGGGTCCAGTTCATGAACAATACCAGGGATGTAGTACCCGTGTCCTCTGAGGCCTCACGCAAGAAGCGCCAGAACTCAACAACCGATTCTCCTGGGAACCTGTCGACGAGGAACTCGAGGGAATCGATGACCACTCTACCTGGTCTCTCATTCTCGAGTGCCTCTCTGATGACACTCTGGATGTGGTTCAGATCAAGCACATCGCGAATGACGTACTTCTCCTCAGAGGGCACCATAATCTGATTGGAGACGGCGTCCACTATGATGAGACGGGATTGCTCAGTGACACCGTAGTTCCTGAACTGGGACCTCGCAAGGCTCGGGGACCTGAAGAAGTCCACGTAGACGCAGATCTCGCCGTCGGCCATTCCTGAGACCACGAACTGCTCGGCAAGCTCTCTCTTCTCGGCAGGGCTGTTGCTCAGCAGAAGGGACGATGAAGGTCTCGGAAACCCGCCTCCGAGCCATTCATCAACCGTTTCTATTCCTGTTCTTGCCCTACTCATGTTGACGTTCTCCTGTCAAAGTGATTCATCGGCGGCTTCTCTCTCGCTCAGAAACTCCAGCCCAGGACTTCTCTCGGTCAGGACGACATCGAGGAACTCCCCGCCTGTGTCGAACTGAACCCACTTCGGGCTCGTCGTTACTCCCTTTATGTGATGGATTCTCATCTCCCTCTGGAGGTTCGGTTTGAACCTCATCTCGATGACTCCATCCGCCATCATGGCAAGGGTGTCTCTAGCCCCTTCCTGTGCACCGTCGTGAAGCGCGAAGACGCCGAACCCCCGCCAACTCCTCAGCTTCGACGTGACGATCTGGAAGAATTTCATGAGCACGGAGGACGAATTGTGCAGGAACAGGGGCGACAGGGAGTAGAAAAAGAGGTCCGGTGAACCGCCAAGCCGGTTGGCGGCCTTAGAAATGCTCATCCCTATCCCCTCTATGTTAGACAGACTCGTCACATAGAGGGTGCCTCTGGACGGAGTTCCCTCCCTTACGTTGCTCAGGGATAGGGTGACGCAGTCAATGAATACGAGGTCTTTGCCCTCATGCTCTCCAAGGTTGACGTCGAACTTGAGTGCCCGCTCCTTGATCGCTTCTGGCGGGTAGTCCACGCAGACCATGACGACCTTCTTCCCTTCCTTGAGCGAGTGTTTGATCAGTTCGAGGGACCATTCGAGCTTTCCAACTCCAGGTGGACCCTTGAGCAGAAGTCCGGAGACGCCTGGGAATCTCTCCGTCACCAAATCACTCCTGAATCGTCATCCTGAGCTTGCCCCCCGTCCTTGGACTCCTCGTTCTTCGCGGGGAACGTCAGAGTAATCGTCGTACCTTCTCCCTCGGAGCTGGTCATATCTATGCTTCCTCTGTGCCTCTTCACTATCATTGACACCACATACAGTCCCAGTCCCGTCCCCTTTCCTACATCCTTCGTCGTGAAGAACGGATCGAATATCTGCAACGTGTGCTCCTCAGGAATGCCCACCCCAGTGTCGGAAATCTCGACCTCGACATAATCTCCCTTGCTTCTCGTTGAGAGGACTATCTGCCCGCCATTCTCAAGGGCATCCACGCTGTTCTGGAGAAGGTTGATGAACACCTGTTGAAGGGCATGGCGACTCCCCTCCACAGGAGGGATATCCCCAAGATCCGCCACGATGTCGATGTTCTGGGGTCTCCGTGATATCCTGATTGCCTCTAAGGACTCCTGAACGACATCGTTCAGGTCCATGTCGACCATAGTGAGGTCCATTCCTTCCCTTGAGTATCTCGAAAGCCATCTGACGACTTCAGATGCTCTTCCGGCTGCGTCCACTATCTTCCGGGCATGGTCCTTGATAAGCGCCGGATTGTCCTCGTCGAGTATCGCCTCTGCGTAGCCCGTCACCCCGGCGAGCGGGTTGTTTACCTCATGAGCAATCCCGGAGACCAGAGTGCCTATCCCAGCCAGTTTCTCGGACCTGATGAACCTCTGCTCCGCTTTCTTGGCTTCAGTAATGTCCCTGACAATGCCCATGATCATCCTTTGGCCACCCAATATAATGGGGACCTCGCGAATCTCTGCCTGCACAGGGTTCCCATCTCTTCGGATGAGAGTGAATTCCCTCGGACTGGTCTCTTTCCCTTCAACGGCTGATTTGAGGACTTCGGCGAATCGGCGGGCCTCGCCCTTACGCAGGATGCCCATTTCCCCGAAACGCTTTCCGAGCCATTCATCCTTCTCGAAACCGAGCATTTCCACGAAGCTCCTGTTCACATCGACAGTCGTGCCATGCAAGTTCTTCAGGATGTAGCCGTCTGGAGCATGCTCGAAAACCAACCTGAATCTCTCTTCTGAACTCTTGATTTGTTCTTCGACCTCTTTCCTGTCTGTGATGTCCTGCACCGTCCCGATCATCCCGATCGGCTCACCCTTCTCGTTGGCGATGACCTCTCCCTCCTCGTGGACGAAACGCACTTCTCCACTGGGCAACACGATTCGGTGATCGATGCCGTACGGCTTCCTCTTGTTCAAAGCCTCGTCAGTCGACCTTTGTACGAAGTCGATGTCGTCGGGATGGACGAAATTGAGGAATGCCCCGTATGTCGCACCGAATTCCTGAGGACTCAGGCCGAAGATGCGGTAAATCTCGTCAGACCATGTCAATTCGTCTGTCTGTATGTTCCAGGTCCAATTGCCGACGTGAGCGACCCGCTGGGCCTCGATGAGCATTTCCTTGCTTCGCTTCAGTTCCTCCGTCGCCCGCCTCCGCTGGAGGGCCATCGATGCCTGACTGGCGAAAGTCTCAATCAGGGTCCTGTTCTCCAGCTTGGTTCCTCTGCGCGTGAGTATCACTACATAAGCGAAGACCGTCTCTGCCCTTCCTACGCCGATGGAGTGGATGTCACCTATCTTCGCCATCTTTGTGAGCGCCTTGGAAGTCCTTTCTGAAATCCGACCTCCCGTGAGTTCGTGAATCCCTTGGGATAGCTTCACCAGCCTTCCACTTTTGAGCTCTTCATCCAGTCCTGGGAGGGTGTTGAACTGCATCCCCACAATGTCCCTCCCTATCAGCTTGGTGATTGCACGACTCACCTTGCCGAGTCCGACAACGGAACGCATCTCATGAAGGCCAGCACTCTCGTCATAGGATGAAACAAGGACGATAGAGTTGCCAGCGATTTCACTCAGTCGTTTCGCGATGTGCTCGTAGATGTCATCTTCCTGTGGAAAGGCGGTGAACTCCAGGGCAGCCCTGTACAGGTACTGCAGGTTGAGCGCTTCTCGTTTGGCCTTCATCTCCGCCCTCCTGCGCGCAGTAACGTCACTCAGGAAATTCAGAGTCGCTGGTTTCCCTTCCCAGCGAGATGCCACTGCGTTGATCTCGACCCATATGACGTTTCCACGTTTGCCGACGATTCTGAATGTGAAGACATCGGGAACATCCTTTCTCTTGATTCCTCGTTTGTAGCGCGCGAGCACCATCTCTCGGTCTTCTGGATGGATGAGGTCCACGAAAGGCTTCGACATTAGTTCCTCTGTTGCGTAGCCCGTGACGTCCGCGACTTTGGAATTTGAGAACTTGAGTAGACCGTTCTGAACGACCACAATACCCTCGTTGGCGTTCTCAACAAGCAACCTGTATTTCTCCTCGCTTTCGCGTAGTGCCCGGCTCATCCTCTTGCGATTTGTGACATCCCTTGCTATGGTCTGGAAGGCGTGTATCTTGCCATCCTTCCTCATCGGGCTGATGATAACCTCAACTTCATGCTCGGTACCGTTTCGGTCGACCAGAGTCATTTCCAGCGGCTTTGGGGTCTTTCCCAGTAGAAGGGCTGCAAAGACCTTCAGGTACTTCGGGACGTCTCGCGTTCGCAGAATTGGAAGTTTCGAAAAGTGCTGGCCAACGATTTCCTCGTTGGTGAATCCTGTCAATTCCAAGAACGCACGGTTGCACGCAGTGATCTCTCCTTTCAGGTTCACCGTCGTCATACCGTCCGGTGCCGACTCAATCATGTCTCTGTACTTCTCCTCGGACAGTCTCAGCTCCTCCTCGAACCGCTTGCGCTCCGTGATGTCGGTGGTCGTCCCGAGAATGGCGGTCTCTCCCTCAAACTCGATGAGCTTCGAGGTGTACAGTGCCTCAATCCTTTCACCCTCTTTCGTCACGAGTGTGTACTCATACGGATCGACCTCATTTCCATTCAAGTGCTCGGCAAGACCTCTTCTCACCGCGTCCCTTGATTCCGGGGCAATCAGGGACATGAAGTCGAAGTCAGCTGAGTAGAACTCCTCCTTCTTGTAGCCCATGACATCTTCGCACTTCCTGTTTGCATAGGCCACTCTGCCTCCTTTGTTGATGAAGATCATGTTGGGCGACTGTTCAGCGAGGATTCTGAATTTCTTCTCGCTCTCTCTGAGTGCCTGCTCCGCTTCCTTACGCTCTGTAACGTCAATGACCGTTCCTGAAATCTCATCTCCATTGAGAACTGCGCTCAGGAGCACGTTCTTCTCTTCTCCATTCTTGGATATGAACTCGACATCGAAACCGGTGATCTTCCCTTCTTCCTTGAGAATCGCGAGTATGATTTTTCTCTTTTCCGGGTCTTTGTACCTCGCGAGGACGCCCTCATGAATCATATCCTCAGGAGAATCGAATCCGGAGACCCTTGCCAGTGCACGATTTACGTAGAGGAGCTCGCCCTTCAAGTTCGTCCTGTACACTCCAACGGGGGCGTTCTCCAACAGGTCCCTGTATTCCTTCTCTGACTTCCTCAAAGCCTCTCCCAGACTCTTGCTCTCGGTTATGTCGCGATTGACCGCGATGGTTCCGATCGGTTTCCCCTCCGCGTCTCTCACCAAGGCAACCGACGCCGACACATAGATTCTCCTGCTATCCTTTCGTTTCTGAATGACTTCCCCCTTCCAGTGACCTTCCCGATAGAGGTGCTCCAGGACGTCCCCCCTCTTGTCGTGTGGATACTCCGGGCCCGTGACCTCATGCACGTTTTCTCCAGTTACCTCTTCTGCACGCCACCCGTACATATCCTCAGCGGCCCTATTCCATCCTGTGATGTTGAAGTCCGCATCAGTGCAAATGACGGCGTCGGAAAAGTATTCGAAGAGGTTCGCGTGGAAAGAACTCTCTAGCGCGTAATTCTCGGGGATGTTCTTGCCCATTGCCATGCTACATCCTCTCACTCATTGCAGCTCATCGTCACGACGTTCTTCGATCAGATCGCCAAACTCCCCCTCGATATCGCCGAGCTCATCAACGGAACCAGACCATTTCGAGATGGAATCGCCATATTTGTTCTCTATTCTCTTAACGGTCCTCTTCATCTCCCTTCTCGTGGATTCGGTATCTTCGCCTTCTCCGACGGCCACAAGGAAGAACCCCTCTCCCTCCTCCATTAGGATCTTTGAGTCGCCATATTCAAAGGACTTGACCTCGCCACCGGACTTCTGGAATGAATGTTCTATGAACATCCTCACCGCGGTGAGCATAGAGCCAAAGATGTCGGAATCAGACTCCGACGGGGACGCGACGGCCTTGTGGTGAATCAGCTTTCCACCGTCGGTCAGTAGATAGACTCCCGAGAGCTGGAACGATTCCCTTTCCCTTGCGGACTCGACCTCCCCGAGGGCCCTCTCGACCGTGGCTATCAGCTCCTTCTTCCCGACCGGCTTGGCAACGTAGTCACATGCGCCTCTCTTCATTGCGGCGACGCCGACCTCCACGTCCACGTAGCCAGTGAGCATCACCACGGGCAAGAAGCCGTAGTTCTGTTTGACGTAACTGAGGACCCCGAATCCATCGATCCCGGGCATCTTTATGTCAGTGATGATCAGCGAGATATCATGCGCCTTCAGGGCCTCTATTGCGTCCTCCCCGTCGTCTGCCGTCACGACACGATAACCCGCCCGCTCGAGATGGATGCGCAACGTGTCTCTCACGAAATCCTCGTCATCGACGACTAGAATCGTCCTCGAACCGCCAGCTTGTAACATTTACGTCCGTGTTTCTTATCATCTGGTTTGGCTTAAGGATGTCGGCATCATTATCAGATATGATATGTAGCCCCCAGCTCGCCATGGGAATGGTCAATCCATGCGTCACTTATTGCCAGGAGAACACGCTGATTCGAACTGGCTCCTGTTCCTACTTGTACGCCTTGCACGAGTTGCAGTACCAACGCTGTTGAGCGGGTATCCACATCAGGAGGCCGCCACAATCCATGCAAACGTTGCCGGGCGGGATTATCGGCATCGGTGCTGCTGGCTTCTTCACTGGAACCACCAGCATGAAGAGTATGGCGAGGAAAATCAGG
>JAGMCJ010000115.1 GCA_023129265.1 Thermoplasmata archaeon
GAGAACGGCGTGTTCATGTTCACGCTGGATGAGCCGGGCGTGTGGGTTACCTGCGTCTCGCACACGGTGGGAACGCAGGGCGTATACGACAAGGACATCCGGGGGATACTCATGGTCCCGGTAGAGGAGACATTCCCGCCCGAAACAGACGGGGGCGACCTCGAGGAGCTGACCGCCACGGTGGACGATCTGAAGAGCGAGAACACGGACCTCAAGGACAGAGTGGGTTCCCTTGAGGGTCTCCTATGGGCGTCGATCGCGGTCGCGTTGATAGCTGTAATCATGGCAATCGTTGCGGTCGTGCGTGCGAGAAGGGGTTGAAGGTGATACGGTCTTGCCGACATCCTGTCTGCGGACAGGGCCCGTGAAGGTGCTGCACCTCGGTCAGCTGGTAGGTGACAGACTGTGGTGCACATAGCGGACGGAATCCTGGCCCCTGAAGTGTGGATCGCGGGCTTCGTCATAACGGGCGTCATCCTGGCATATACGCTGTACAGGACGACAGCGGAGGAGATCCCCAAGATATCCTTGGTGACTTCTGCGGTCTTCGTGGCCTCCCTGATTCACATACCTCTGGGCCCCACGAGCGTCCACCTCATATTCGCGGGTCTGGCCGGTGTCCTGCTGGCCGAGAAGGCGTATCCGTCCGTCTTCATCGCGCTGTTGCTTCAGGCCTTCCTCTTCCAGCACGGCGGCATAACCACCATCGGGATAAACACCGTGAACATAGGTGTGCCGGCCCTTGCCTCGTACGGCATCTTCGTGGTCGGCGTCAATCATACGAGGTTCAAGCAGAGACTAGTGATATTCGGAGGGCTTGCCGGGGGCGTGGCCATAGTCCTCGCGGTCGTCCTCACGTCGATTGCCCTCCTCTTCGGAGGGGAGGAGTTCCTGGGCGTGGTGGCTCTGCTTGCCGTCGCTCATGTCCCTGTCATCGTGATTGAGGCGGTGATCGTGGGAAGCGTTGTGGGGTTCCTGAGCAAGGTGAAACCCGAGATGCTCGCGGGAGTGAAAGAATGAGAATACGATATGTCTTCGCGTGCGCTAGCTCTTTGATCATGTTGCTGCTCGTTCTCAGCGTTGCGGGAACGGTGAGCGCCCACAGGATCTACGTGGACGTGACGTCGCAGGAGGTCGAGATAGAGGCCTACTACGGAGACGGCACACCTGTCAGGAACGGCGACGTGACCGTGTACAAGCCGAACGGTGACGTCTATCTGGTCAACAAGACGGACAACGACGGAAGGTTCAGTTTCGAGGTGAAGAACGTGGACGTGGAGTATCTGGTCATCGAGGTTCAACAGACCGGTCACAAGGCCGAGGTGACCTTGGGCACCGGAATCGGAAGCTCCGAGGATGAGGTGCCGTCCTATCAAGCGGCGATCGCGGGCCTCGGATACCTCCTCGGGCTGGCGGGGATAGCCAGTTTCTACGCGACGTGGAGGATGAGGAAGAAAGAAGGAGATGATGAGGAAGCATGAGCCATTTCGATATCGACGAGTATGCTTACTTGGAGTCACCGTTCCACAGTTTCGACCCCAGGGCCAAGTTCGTGTCCGTGCTCGTCCTCATGTTCTCGATAGTGCTACTCAATGACATCAGGATACTGGCTGCCGGGCTCCTCCTGGCCGTCGCTCTCGTCCTCGTCTCGAGGATCCCGCTGCTGTTCGTCATGGGACGCTTGAAGTGGGTGGCCCTCTTCGTCCTCGCGGTCGTGATGGTCCTGCCGTTCTCCGTCAGTGGCACGGCCCTTTTCAGCGTGGGCGCTCTGACGTTCACGAAGGAGGGTTTCCTTCAGGCCCTTGTGATTTCCGTCAAGGCCTTCTCGGTCGTCCTCCTGATTTTTCCGATGCTCGCGACGATGAAGTTCGTCAGCTTCATCAAGGCTCTTGAGAAACTGCACGTGCCCAACAGGCTCGTGCAGATGATCACGTTGACGTACCGCTACATATTCGTGCTGCTGAACGAGATCCAGAGAACGCTGAGGTCCATCGAATCCCGGGGCTACGGGAAAAGGACGAGCATACTCGGCTTGAAGAACCTGGGCAACGCCATCGGCATGTTGCTCGTGCGCAGTTACGAGAGGGGCGGGCGGATATTCGACGCGATGGTCTCCAGGGGATACAACGGCAGGATGGAGACGCTGAGAGAGTTCGAGATCAACTCGAAGGACTGGGCGAAGGCCGCCTCGATAGTCGCCGTGGCGGTCCTGCTGCATGTGGCCGCCTTCACGAGCCTAGTTCCCCCGGGGGCTACCTGAATGAAGACCGACGGTAAGCCGATGGTGGTCAGGAACCTGAGCTATAGTTATGCAGACGGAACGAGCGCCCTGGAAGACGTCACCTTCGAGATATCCGACGGCGATAGCGTGGCTCTCGTCGGACCGAACGGCGCGGGCAAGTCCACACTGCTACTGCACCTGAATGGCATCTTGAGCAGGCAGAACGGGTCCATCGAGATCCTGGGATTGCCGCTGGAGAAGAAGAACGTCGGGAGCATCAGAAAGCGGGTCGGGTTGGTGTTCCAGGACCCGGAGGACCAGCTCTTCATGTCGACCGTCTTCGATGACATCGCCTTCGGCCCGATCAACATGGGCCTTCCAGAGGAGCAGGTCCGCGAGAGAGTGAGATGGGCGTTGACGGAGGTCGGTCTGAACGGCTACGAGGACAGATGCCCGCACCATTTGAGCGTCGGGGAGAAGAAGAAGGTGTCGGTCGCGACGGTCCTCTCGATGGGGCCCGAGATCATCCTGCTCGACGAGCCGACGTCCAACCTGGACCCGCTCGCGAGGAGGAGGATGATCGAGATGTTGAAGGGGCTCCGAGCGACGAAACTGATCGCCTCGCACGACATCGAGATGCTCCTCGGGATATGCGACAGGGCCATACTCCTGGACGACGGCAGGGTCGTTGCGGACGGCAAGACGGCGGATGTGCTGACGGACCCTGAGCTCTTGAGAGAACACGGCCTCGAAGTGCCCATGCTCGTGAAGCTATTCGGCAGTGATGCGCTGGAGGTCATCAGAGAGGAGTTCTGAGACGTCGAACGAGCTGCGGTCAGATGCGGGCACCGGGATTTGAACCCGGGTTATGAGCTTGGCAAGCTCAAGTGATAACCAGGCTACACTACGCCCGCTTGGGCTTCGCATACCGATTGCGACATTTAAACTTTTTTCGGGTTGGCAATCCCGCTCGAGGAACCGAACACCTTTTTATCGTAGCGACCCATTAATCACAGGATGCCCGCCAAGCTCGAGGACCTGGGTGAAAGGGAGATCATTCGACGCATCAAGGACCTCCTCGGTGAAGCCGAGCGGGGCATAGGACTGGGGGACGACACGGCCGCCATCCCGCTTGGCGATTCGTATCTCCTCGTCACAACGGACCTGATGGTGAGGAAGACCCACATCCCGGAGTCCATGACCCCGTTCCAGACGGGGTGGTACGTCACCGCCATCAATCTCAGCGATATCGCCGCGATGGGCGGGGAACCGCTCGGCTTCCTCGTTGCTCTCGGGCTGCCCAGGGATATGGAATTCGAAGACCTGGAACAGTGCGTCCTCGGCATGGAGAAGTGCTGCTCCGAGTACGGAACGGAGATCCTTGGCGGGGACACCAAGGAGAGCGAGGAGTTCACGCTCTCGGGAACCGCGATAGGGACTGTCCCGAAGGAGAACATCCTCCTCAGGAGCGGCTCGCGGGTCGGCGATGAGGTCTGTGTGACTGGCCCTCTGGGGCGGGCGGCGTGCGGCTATTTCGCCTTGAAGAGGGGGCTGAACCTGGATGATTCCATCTCCGCACTCCTCGCTCCCCGCCCAAGGGTGCGGGAGGGCATGGCCCTCTCCTCGGCGGGTTCGGTGACCGCGTGCATGGACATCTCCGACGGTCTCGCTTCTTCCCTCCATCAGATGACCGAGCTCGGAGGCTCACACTTCAAGATCGCATACGAAGAGATACCCAAGTCACGGGACCTGACAGCATTTCCAGACATCCCGCAAGAGGACCTTGTCCTCTATTTTGGCGGGGACTACGAGCTCGTCTTCACCATCAAGAAGGATGGCCTAGACGACGCGCGGCAGGCGCTTGAGCGGGTCGGCTCCCGCCTCTGGCGAATAGGCGAGGTGGTCGAGTCCGAGGAGAACGTCCTCGAGATAGGCGGGGAGAGGCGCCCGCTCCCCAACAGGGGCTGGGAGCACCTCTCGCCAGCGACCCTCAAATCATT
Source organism: Thermoplasmata archaeon (assembly GCA_023129265.1). GTDB lineage: Archaea > Thermoplasmatota > Thermoplasmata > RBG-16-68-12 > JAGMCJ01 > JAGMCJ01. Next base: position 4,222 of record JAGMCJ010000115.1, read on the forward strand.
TAAATACTGACCTTCCGTATTATTCGCTGGTGAGGGCATCCGGCACGGAGGTTTGCTTCATAAATCGAATGACGCAGTGAGAGAAGCGAGGTTCTGGAAGGACATGGGGGACTCGAAGGTCCAGTGCCTCCTGTGCCCTGTTTCCTGCAAGATAAGCAACGGCAAGCTGGGCCTCTGCGGGGTCCGGGAGAACAGGGGCGGGAAGCTCTTCACGCTCATCTACGGGAAGGCATCCTCCGTGGCGAACGACCCGATAGAGAAGAAGCCCCTCTATCACTTCCACCCGGGGACGAGCGTTCTCTCCTTCGGAACGGTCGGGTGCAACATGAAGTGCCTCTTCTGCCAGAACTACACGATATCGCAGGTGAAGTACGGGACGATCCCCATGAGGGACATCGCTCCCGAGGAGGTTCTCCCGCTCGTCGAGAGATACAAATCGAGCGGCGTCGCGTGGACCTACAACGAGCCGACCATCTGGCACGAGTTCGCGTACGACGCGAGCAAGCTGGTGAAGGAGGCTGGACACTACTCCGTCTACGTCACCAACGGGTACATCAACGAGGACCCGCTCAGGGAGATGGCGGAGTACCTGGACGCCATGAACGTGGACATCAAGGCGTTCACGGAGGAGTTCTACAGGAAGCTCTGCAAGGGAAGGCTCCAGCCCGTACTCGACACGTGCGTCCTGGCGAAGGAGCTCGGGATACACCTCGAGCTCACCAAGCTCGTCGTGCCGGACGAGAACGACAGCCCCGAGGAGACGAGGGAGTTCTGCCAGTGGGTCATTGAGAACCTCGGGGAGAGGACGCCCGTGCACTTCTCGAGGTTCCATCCGGACTACAAGATGAGGGACAGAAAAAGGACCCCGATGGATACGCTGGACAGGTCATTCGAGATAGCCCAGTCGGAAGGCCTGAAGTACGTCTACCTGGGGAACGTACCGCACGACCCGCGGGAGAACACGTACTGCCCCGACTGCGGGGGCCTGCTGATAGAGAGATGGGGGTTCAGCATCGGCGAGACGAACCTCGACGGGGACAAGTGCGCCTCCTGCGGTGCGGACCTGGACATGGTCCTCTAGATCTTCAGCTCGCCGTCCTCGAGGACAAGCCTGTTGTCGATTATCACCCTCGGCTTTCGCATGATTGCGTCCACGTGAACGCCGCACTTTATCCTGCCGCCGAACGTGCTGTTGTCCCCGAAGGATATGTGGGCGGTCCCCAGCACCTTAAGATCCTCCAGGAAGTTGCCTATCAACCTTGCCCTCGGGTTCAGCCCCATCCCGAACTCACAGAGAAGCCTGCCGTCCCTTCCGCCTTTGTTCATCTCCGCCACCGCGGACTTCGCTCCGGTTATCCGGGTCGCGATTCCTTCCTTGATGTGAATCGTCGCGGCATCCTTGAGAACCTCGTAGAAGGACCCGTCCACGACTATCTTTCCCTCTGCGCTTCCCTCGACGGGAGCGATGAAAAGCTCCCCCGCCGGAAGGTTGGTGAAGGATCCCTTCTTGTGGCACATGCCCGTGTCGTCCGTGATCCAATCCCTCCTGGCGGTCCTCATGGTAAGGTCTGTTCCCTCATCGGAGTAGACCTCGATCCTCTTCGCACCCCTCAGCTTTCTGTAGAGCCTTCGCATCGTCCTCTCGATCTCGCGATAGTCAGCGAGCATGGCGCCGTCGCTCATCATGTCCTCCGTGATGCCCGGCATTGTGGCTATTCTCGCTCCCGCCCTGGACGCGTTCCTCCTGGCCTGGGTGTGAGAGAACGAGAATGTCGTGACGCCTATGATGACATGTGCGTCCAGCATCATGTTGGCGATGGCCTTCGGCGGTTCCTCGCCGTGCCTCTTTCGCGGGAGCATCTTCACGACCACGGGCTCGGCACCCACCTCGGCAACGCCGTCGAAGAGTGCCTCGGCTATCTTCTCCTTGCCAGTGTCGGTGATTATGAGAACGGACTCTCCCTTTTGGACGCTTAGGGCGCTCTCGATGGCGATCCTAGCACCCTTCTTCATGGGCATGGGGAGCCTATCCTGAACAACGATATTATAGTTTGTCTCGGCGTTCTTTCGACGCTTCGCGAAAACGGTATCGGTCCTGAGAAGGGCAACATCATTCTTATATATTCATACAAATTTCTCCTATGAGACGCTGGGTGATTGATTGTCGACTGTTGATGACCTTAAAACGATTCTGAATGAGCTGAGTTCCGACTACGATGTTGACATCTCGGCCATCGTCTCGAGGAGCGGCGTCCCGATAGCCTGGAACATCCCAGACGACGTTCACGTTGAGACGTTCGCGACCCTCTCGGCGACGCTCCTGGGAGCCTCGGAGGTCGTCTACACGGGGCTCAACAGGGGAACGCCCAAGCGGGTCATCGTGCAGTCGGAGGACGGAACCCTTGTCGCCATCGGACTGTCGAGGAAGGCACTCCTCGTCGTGATGGGTGGGAAGGGCGATGACAATATCTTCCAGGCGGTCGACAGTGCGGCGAAAAAGATAAGGGATGTCCTCCAGAGCGAAGCGAAGATCTAGTCCTTCGACCCCAGTCTTTTCCTGACTATCCGCGGTAGGTCATCCAATGAACTTATCGTGAAGTCGGGTCTGAAGTCCCCTGCCGCGCAGGGTTCGTGCGGTGCATTCCGTTGAAGACAGACCGTGGCGGCGCCCGACTTCTTCGCCTCCTTCAGGCTGGTGCTGGCATCGTCGACGACGAGACACCTGTCGGGAGAGAGTCCCAACTCCTTGAAGGCCTCCTTCCAGAACCTCTCGTCAGACTTCCGCGCTCCCATCTCGTCGGGAGTCAGGCTTTTGAGGAACGTGTCCTTCAGCCCGGAGCTCTCAAGAAGGCCCCTGAGGTGGTCCGAGGACACGTTCGAGGCGATGTAGAGGTCGATCTGCATGTCGCTGATCTTCTCGAGCGACGAGGCGACGTCGGGATAGACGAATCCAAGCTGGGAAGCGATGTCGTACTCCAGCTCTGTCGAGATGCGGAACGCCTCTCCGTTCTCGATGTGCAGTCCGGCCTCCTTGAACGCCATCTTCACTGTCTTCGCTTCAAGGTCCTTCTCGAACGCGGAGCCGTTGCGGTGCTTCTCGTACAGCCTCTGCCACTCAGTGACGTACCACTCGAAGGCCAGGTCGTGTGCCTTGACCCACCGTCCGATGGAGCCGCCGTAGCGGGACCTCAGAAGAGAAGCGTAGACGCTCCGATACTTCTTCGACGTCTCCTCCCGGTCGCCGATGACCCCGTACCAGTCCATGATGACGGCAGCTATCTCCAGGTCTTGTCCCCCGCAACGTATGGCGGGGCCTCGTATTCAAGTTTTCTGTGCACGGGAACCCGAGACCCGCAATATTGAAGTCGCACGGACACATTCGGATTTGATGCACAGGCTGATGGAAGTCTACCACAGACTGCTCGATGACTTCGGCCCGCAGGGCTGGTGGCCCGCCGAGACCGCCTTCGAGGTCATCGTTGGCGCGATTCTCACACAGCAGACCGCCTGGGAGAACGTCGAGAAGTCCATCGAGAACCTCAAGGGGGCTGGATTGATGGACCTGGAGGCGCTTGCGCGTGCCGATATGGGCGAGATCACGTCCCTCACCGCCCCTTGCGGCTTCCACAGGACGAAGCCCTTGCGACTGAAGAGGATGGCATCGTACATCAGCGACAACTACGGGGACGTGGATTCATTCCTGGGCAAACCTGGGGAATCGCTGAGGGAGGAGCTCTTGACCCTGGACGGGGTCGGTCCCGAGACCGCGGACTCGATCCTGTGCTATGCGAGCGACAAGCTGTACTTCGTTGCTGACGCGTACACGAGGAGAATAGGGAACAGATTGGGCCTTTTCGACCTCGAGGAGTACGATGATGTACAATTCCATTTTCAGAGAATTATACCGAAAGACTTGAAAACCTATCGCGAGTTCCACGCCTTGATGGTGGAACTGGGGAAGAACTACTGCACGAGGAAGCCAAGGTGCGCTTCTTGCCCCCTCAGAGACATGTGCGACCACGCGAGGAGGTCCGATGGAGATTAGCGTCCTCTTCTTCGATGCCTACGGAACGATTCTGGAGAGCATCAAGTACACCCTTCTCGAAGTGGCCGATGACGTCGTGAAGGAATACGAGCTGAAGGTGGAGGGAGAGGAGTTTCTCGACAAGTGGTCGGAGGAGTTCTGGAACGTTCTGAACAAGGACTTCCACACGATAAAGAAGGCCAATGACATCAGCCTCGGGAAGATGTTCAAGAAACACAAGATAAAGGCGGACCCGCTCGCGTATACGGAGAGCCTGCACCAGAGATGGTTCTACGCCGACGTCTACCCGGAGGTGAACGGGATCCTCGAACTGCTGGAGGACGTCCCGAAGTGCGTCGTCTCCAACGCCGACGATGACTTCCTGAGCGCATGCCTGGATTCCAACGGACTCGTGTTCGATGAGGTCATCACGTCCGAGAGCACGAGGTCCTACAAGCCCGCCAAGAAGATATTCAAGGCGGCGCTCAAGAAGATGGGGTGCAAGCCCAAGGAGGCCGTGCACCTCGGTGACTCGCTGGACATGGACGTCGTGGGCGCGGCCAACTCCGGGATTACCGCGATCTGGGTCAACAGGGAGAAGGAGAGGCTCGGTTCTCCGCCCACGAAACCGGCGCTGGAGGTCCCGGACCTGAAGGGGCTGCCCGCCCTTCTCGGGCTCGAGGAGACCCCCGCGGAAGAGGAAGGGGACGAGGAGTAGGCGGAACTGGTCCAGCTCCTTCGAACATTTTCCATTATCGAATAGGTTTAAAATGCGTCAGGCTATTCTGTACTGAGAGGGGGTAGAGGTTTGTCGAGGACGACGATATCGGACAGGATAGTCCTTCATCTCAGGGAATGCCGTCGAGGGAAGGGCTCTTACTACCTACCCCCAGAAGTGACCCAGAAGGGAATCGCCAAATCGGTAGGAGCCACCCGAGCCGGCGTGACGATGGGGGTCAGGAGACTCGTGAAGGAGGGGCACGTCGAGGAAGGCCGCAGAAGGGTGGCGGGCTCCAAGGGAAAGATGAAGTGCTACTTCCTCACCGAGAAGGGCGAGGACCGAGCCAATGAGATGAGGGAAGCCATCCTGAAGAGGGAGGTCACATTGAAGGACTTGGACGGGAGCGAGGTCCACATGAGCGGCAAGGAAGCCCTCGAGAAGATGCGACGGGACATCGGGCTGTCCGCGCCAAGGGCGTTGGAAGAGATCGTCGCCACCGACTATGTCGACCTCAGCCTCTTCAAGCTGCTCCCGCCCGGCAGGCCCTTCCCTCTTCCGGAGAAGTTCTTCGGTCGGGAGGAAGAGGTCGAGAATCTCTCCGAACTCCTGAAGGAATCCACACCAGAAGAGCGCACGCCGCTCGTGATATCCCTCATGGGCGTCACGGGCGTCGGGAAGACCTCGCTCGCCGCGAAGGTCGCCTCCGAGTACGAGGGCGCGTCCTTCTTCCACAGGACCCACGAGTGGGACTCGCCCAGCACGATAATGAGAGCGCTGGCATCGTTCCTGAAGGAGCAGGGGAAAGACCGCATGTTCCGGTATTCCAGGACGTTCCAGCCCGATCCGAGGGAACTCGCGCTCGTTCTGCGGGAGGACCTGCGGAGCGGACTGCTGGTCTTCGACGACTGCCACAAGTCCGAGCACGTCCAGTCATTCCTGTCCGCGCTGATGGACATGGGAGAGAATTGGGCGGTCAAGATCATAGCCGTGAGCAGGAGGAAGCCCTCCTTCTACAACCGGGCGGACATAACCGTCAAGGGAACGGTCGAGGAGTTCGGCCTGGGCGGGCTGGACCGCCAAGCCGCCCGAGAGCTCCTGGAGAGCCACCACGGCCCGCTCGATGACGAGGCGTTCGAGGGGATCTACTCTCTCACCGAGGGGCATCCGATGCAGCTGCTCCTCGTCTCCGCGGACAGGCTGTCCGAGACGGAAGAGGCCAGGGAGGGCCACCTGAAGTACGTGCACGAGGCGATAGTCCCCGAGCTGACGGATGACGAGGAAGAGGTCCTGGCCAGGTGCGCCGTCTTCAGGGAGAGCTTCCCGCCTGAGGCCCTCGGTCCCGTCAGCCAGAGGACCGTCGAGGACCTCGTCGAGAGGTCCATCCTCCTCGAGGACGGCGAGAACTTCGGGATGCACGAGATCGTCAAGGAGTTCGTCCTGAAGGGCCTGAGGGAGGACGAGAGACGGCTCAGGAGATACCACAGCACCGCCGCGGACATATACCTCAAGAGAGAGGAGGACTTCCAGAGGCTCTACCATCTCGTTCAAGCGGGAAGGAGGCCGGAGGCCCTGCGGCTGGTGAAGAAGAGGGCGGTGGAGTTCATATCCCGCGGGCTGAGCGATGAGATCGCGGGGATCATCGAGGAGCTGCAGAAGGACCACAAGGACGACCCGCTCCTCACGATGATACGGGCGAGGATCAGCGAGGCCCTAGGCAGGACCGAGCGGGCGCTCGACCTCTACGAGAAGGCCGGAGAGCTCGGCGGGCCGATCGACAAGATGGAGTCGGCCATCCGCATCGGGACGCTCGCTGCGGACGTCGAGGACTTCACGAGCTCGGAGGAGTTCTTCGAGCGGGCACTGCACTTCTCCAGGAAGGCGGACAACGCAATCGGGGAGGCCAACGCCTATCGCGGGCTCGGCATGCTGAACATCCAGAAGGGGAACTACGGCGAGGCGGTTAAGCAGCTCAAGATGAGCCAGAGCCGCTATTCCGAGACGGAGAACGGGGAGGAGCTGTCGAGCACGCTGAAGCTGCTGGGGATCGCCCAGCTGCGGAAGGGCCAGCTCTTCGCCTCACGGAAGAGCCTGGAGAAGAGCCTGGAGATGAGCCAGGGAAGCCAGAAGGAGGAGGCCGAGATCCTGAACCACCTGGGAACGGTCCTGATGAGGATGAACAAGCTGGAGGATGCTGACGAGAGGCTCGGCCAGAGCGTCCACTTGGCTCATGAGAGCGCGCAGGTGAGGATCGAGTGCCTGGCCATGTGCAACCACGCCAACGTGCTCCTCGAGCTCGACGAGCCTGAGCGGGCCTCGGAGCTCTGCGAGAGGTCGCTGGAGATCGCATCGGGCCTCGAGGACCCTGAGGTGACCAGCTCGGTCTACATGACGATGGCGAACGTACTCAGCACGAGGAAGAAGCCAGACAAGGCCATGAGCTACATGGAGAAGAGCATCGTGCTGCTCCGGGACTCGGACGACCGCCAGGCGCTGGCGGACAGGCTCTTCCGGCTCAGCGACATGAAGCTTTCCAACGGGTCCAAATCGGAGGCCATGAAGCTCAAGAAAGAGGCCTTCAGGATACTCAACTCCAAGCCCCAGCACTGATACAGCAATATTTATATAGCTCAGGCTTATTTTGTGGCAGCCCTGAAAAGGGCAGAAGGGATGATTGGAAATCACTTGAGAAAATTGACAGTGAGGGTGTGAAATGAGGAAAAGTATTGTTGCCCTATTGGCGTTTGTATTGGTGAGCATGGCTTTCTGTGCCTGGAGCCCTGGGGTCAGAGCGCAGCCGGATAGAATTGAAATTGACGAGAGTCCGTTCACACACGAGATTGATGAGTTCGTTCCAGGAGAGACCATCACAATCCACGTCTTCGGTGTGGAAGATGATGTGTATGACATAGCCATCATATACAACCCGGGAGGCGTCGATCTGAAGATGACGGACTGGGAGGACGAGACAGTGCCGGAAAGCGGCGAAATTGTCCTCGAATACGACATACCTGGTTCTGCTACCAGCCTACTCTCTTACGAAGTGCAGGCCTGGAATCATACAGGAGTCTTCCCCCCCGGGGTCACCTACACGTTTTGGGTCGTACTCTTCGACGCTGACATAGAAGTGGAAAGGGACTACTACATCGGTGGAGAAAAAGTCGATGTTCACTACATGTGCTGGTACGAAAAGGACTATGGTCCAGTCACCGACGGCTATATCGAATGGCGGGCTGAAGACGATGCAACGAACACCGAGATTGCCAGCGATGAGATACGGATAAACGATGCGGACGATGCGGTCGGAACATTCTCGTTCGACCTAGCAACGGGAGCAGCAACGGGAGGGTATACCGTCGAATTCTGGCTGAACGACACGGATTCCGGCACGCCGGACCACGTGATCTACATAACCGAGAGCTTTAGAGTAGAGACCTTAT
>JAGMCJ010000116.1 GCA_023129265.1 Thermoplasmata archaeon
CAATGGCAATGCACGTTGTGCTCACCTTCCATGGGGGTAGGTGTAGGCTCACCCGGCGAGAGACTAACAAATTCACAAACGTAATATATCATGAACCAGTTCAAATGCTCATGAAGAAGGGGCTAACCAAGAACGAGCGGAAGGTCCTGTACGGACTTGTGAAGCATCCGACGCTGAACGATCGCAAGCTCGCGGAGAAGACGAAGGTCAAGCATTCCACGATCACTGCCATCAGGAGGAGACTGCACCAGGAGGGCTACTTCAAGACGGTCAGGATCCCATCGGTGAACAGACTGGGCTACGAGCTTTCCGTCGTGGGATACGGAAGGTACAACCCGTCCGCGAGCGAGGACCTTAGGAAGCGCTTCGTCGACGCGATGACGAAGGAGAACAAGGGGCTCTACTATTTCCTGACATCCCCGGACTTCTACGTCTTCCTCTCGGCGGCGAGGGACTACACGTCCTTCAGGAGATGGAACGAGGCTCTCGCGTATGAGTTCTCCGACACCAAGCTGTTCAGCGATGCGGAAAGGAAGACCGCGATTTTTCCATTCGGGACGTCGAGGCACCTGAGGTTCTTCCATTTCTCGAGAGTGTTAAGCCTCCTCTTCGGTTTCAAAGAGAAGGTTGATGTGGAATCCCTCTTCCGTAGAGTCGACTCCAGGAAACTGACGAGGAAGGAGAGAACGGTTCTAGAGGGATTGGTGGAGCATCCCGAGCTCACCGATGTCGCCCTCTCCGAGGAAATCAACGCCTCGCGGCAGGTCATCTCGAGCATGAAGAAGAGATTCGAGAGAACTGGGCTCGTGAGGACGGCCAGAATCGTGGATTTCAAGAAGCTCGGGTTTGAGATCCTCGCGTTCGTTCATGTCAGGCTCAGTCCCAGGTTCCCGCTGAAATCGAGACTGGACGGGCTTCAGAAGACCGTTCAAGAGCTTCCCAACTTCCTCATGCTTGCTGGAAACCTGGAGACGATGCTATCCGGTCCCTTCAGGAGCTATGACGCGTATTTCAAGGCGAGGAAGGAGGCTTTGTCGTTCTATTTCTTCAAGGAATATATGCTCGGGGAGCCCATGGTGGAGCTCATCCCTCTGAGCGAAGCGGAAATCCCGGTGAACTGCGATTTCTCCAGCCTTGTTGGTGAGGCCGTGGGCAAGCCTCCCAAGTGAGAGGCGCCTGACACAAAGCAGCCCGCAACGCGAGACCGCAGACGTCAGAGCACGATCTCTTTCGTGGTCACGTTCCCCGGCCTGTCCTCCGCACGGACTTCGAGGAGACAGCCTTCGGTGTCGAGGTCCTTCTGAGCCTTGTAGTGCCAGAGTGTCCTATTGTACTTCTCGCGGACCGCGTCACCTTCCTCCAGGACTTCTCCGTTCCTCTTTATGATAACGTGCACACGCACAACTTCCACGTCGTCCACCGCTCGGATCACGATTTCCTCGCCCGCGTTGCCCGTGTACCCGCTCGGATCTATGTTCCGGATCTCAGGCTTATGGAAGTAATCCCTGATGCCCGCATTGTAGACGCTGATCCGTTTCTTTCTCGCCACTGGTTCATATATCTCCCTCAAAGAGGGGTCGCTCATCGCTCGCTTCCCGTACGCGGCGGCCTCTGCAAACCTCTCCTGGTGTGCTCTCTGTGCGGGAGAGAACTTCCTGCTCTTCCTGAACCTTGGTAGAATCGACAATATCGTTGACCCGTCTTTGCCCCTTCTGGCAATGAGGTTGGCAAGTCGTCCTCTGACGTCCTTGAGAATCGGGTTCTTGGTTTTCATTCCCTCCCTCCTGCCTCGACTCTACTTCCTTTCTCCTTCGATTCTACCCCCAATATCCCATAGACAAACCTCGGAGATACCTTACACATCTCATACACATCCTATATGGATCCCATACGAATCCTATACGGATCCTATAGACATCCTATACGAATACCATAGGAATCCTTCGAGAATCCTCCTAGAATCCTTGCTTTCTTCCGCCTAGGAGGAGCGGGTTTCCCATTGCTCCCTGTTTTCTGCGGGATTAGCATGATTCTCTTCTACACATAACTAGGATATTTAATCTCCCGAAATGACACTTCTGGATAATCTGCTGTGCGAATCCGCGGAAAGCCTCGGACAAGCGGGCATTGGTGGACAGCTCACTCCAGCTTCTCTCCGCACTTCCCGCAGAAGTCGAAGTACTCTGGAATTCCCTTGGAGCCGCACTTGCCACACTCCTTCGTGTACGGCCCCCACACGAACTCGGAGGACTTGCCCTCGGCCGCCAGCTCTCTCAGCTTTCGGTACCCAGTCTCGCGCTTCTCAACGAACGCCTTCATGCCTTCCCAGGGCTCGTAGGAGGCAAAGTGCACGGACAGCCAATCGCGCGCGTGCCCGATAGTCGAATGCCAGGCGAGGTCCTTCCAGAAGTTGACCTGCTGCTTCGTGTACCTCATGCACTCGGGGAACTTGTCCACGAGCTTCTCCACCCACTCGGCCACGGCCTCGTCCAGCTTGGAAAGGTCCACCGTGTAGTCGCCCGACTTCAGCGCCGCCTTCATCTCCTTGGGGTCGTCGAAGGATGCGAAGTTCCCGTTCGAGTCCTTGATCGAGGGCACGACGCGGTTCACCAGCCCCCATTCCATCGCCTTCTTGGCGGGAATCCTCTCGCAGAGGTACAGTATCTCGCGCGCCCGCCGGTCGCCGACGATTATCGGCAGGAACTGGGTCGCCCCGCCCGCCGCGACGCTTCCGACACGGGTGCCGACCTGCAGTATCTCGGCGTGCTCTACCGCGATGGACAGATCGCAGCTCATGTGGAACTCGTTCCCGCCGCCCGCAACGACGCCGTTGACGCGTGCGATTGTGGGCTTCCCGCAGTTGCGCAGCATGTCGTGGGCGTGGGTGTAGTCGCCCATCCATTTCCAGAAGTCACGCGGTCGAGCGGTGTAGTTGTCCGCATACTCCTTCACGTCCCCGCCAGTGCAGAACGCCCTGTCGCCCACTCCGGTCATGACGACGACGGCGATGGAGTCGTCCCACGAGGCGTCCTTGAAGGCGGCCGCCATCTCGCGCAGCGCGAGGATGCTGTAGGCGTTGAACACCTTCGGCCTGTTGATTGTTACGGTCGCGACCCAGTCCTTCTTCTCGTAGATTATATCCTTGAAATCGAATTCCTTCGGATCCTTTGGCTCAAAACTCATGTCACTCCCCTTGGGTGGGTAATCTCGGATGCGTATTTATGGGTTTCTGGAAATGTGGTATCCTAAAATCATTTAACA
>JAGMCJ010000117.1 GCA_023129265.1 Thermoplasmata archaeon
ACAGGATGTCGGACTCGGTCCTGAGGTATATGGAGAAGAAGAGAAGACCCTTCGGCAAGGAGATCGACTACAAGCTGCTGTTCGTGTATAAGAAGCAGTTCGCAAAGGTCACGTCACGTGCCCAAACAAGGCTGTTCTGAGCCGGATATCCAGTATGGGACGAGCGTCACAAGCGTTCTCGATCTCCCTGCAAACACCTATGGAGTTCAGATTTCGTGAGAACCAGATCTTCCCACACGTGGTTGCTGTTCCACAAACCTGACTTCACGACCTTCTCGCTGTATGCGAACTTCCCCAGCCAATCATCAGAAGGTCCGCACGTTGGACAGTTTGAGAGAGTCGCTATCAGCTTCTTCTCCATGGTGTTCCTGAGATCCATGTCCACTATCTCAATGCACCTGAACGAGAAACCCGATCTCAGCAGAGCACTCACATCCTTCTCAATGGGCTTGCATGAGGGACAGGTCTTCTCGTCTTGCCTTTCCCAATGCCCCTTTCCAGGAGCGGGTTTCAGGCAAGGATGGCTTGGATCCCTCCTTCTCATGATGGCCCCGCCCAGGAACTTCCTGAAGACGCTCGCGTTCTTGCTGCCACTGTAGTGCGTTCTCAACCTTCTTTGAAGGGTGTTCCGAGAGCGAGGGTGGTTTCCAACTCTGACAATCCTAGGTCTTTCGTCGTGGGAGTTGAATTCCCCCGCTTCATAGAAGAAATACAGACCATTCTCTGGGAGTTCACGTGAGGGCTCCCGCCAGAGCGGCAAGTCCTCGAGGGCTTTGTGGATATCCTCGCAAATCATCATCAAGACACTCTCCATCTCACGTACCGTAACGCAGATAGGCGACGGTTCCTCGGCCCACACTTTCGCCTTCAGGCAAAGTCATGGGATTGAATTCGGAATCGACAAGTCTGGAAAGGGCAATTCCACACGCTTCTGGCACAGTCCTCAGAGCGGGTCGCGGGCAATTCTCGGGATGGAAGAGTCTCACTTCCTCGATGGCACCTTCCTCTGCCATTTGCGACCATGGGACTCTTCTGACAACACTCATGTAGGCCGTTGACTTCCCGAAGAAGCCGTAGACTTCACGTATGCCCTGTCTCCTAACATAGTCCTCGATCGCCATCGGAACTCTCCGTCCCCAAACTCTCAGTCTCTTCTGCATTGTGGCGTTATAGAGATGAATCCTCTCCTCGGGCCTCAGTAGTCCGTAGGACGCAGAGATGATCAGAACATGCAGACCATCAGTTTCGATCATGTGGGCGAGTTGTCGCTTCAAGGCCGGGTCGACAATGTACAGGGTGCCCTCGTATCTGACAAGCGCTGAGATCTCTCCTGACCGGATATCCACATCGTCGGAGCAGAGACTCCTTCCTTCGCGGATGAGACTGCCGTTCAAATCGTCCAGGAAGTCGAAGACTGTCCTTTCCGACTCAAAAGCCTCTGGTCCGTTTCCCTTCTTGCCACTGCAGGGAATCAGAACAAGCCGTCGAGAGTGATCGAATCCCCTTGCCATGATTTGCTCCTCTGTCCACTGTCGTATTTAACACCTCCGCAGTTGTGCTGTTCGCATATACAGGCCGAGGGCAGGAGGAAGGTCAGCGAGGGCCACGCGAACTTCGCCATGCGGGTGACGACCCTGAAACCCTTCCCCCTCGCGTACCTCTTTCCGTACACGACCATCGCCTTGTCCGGCGGGACCCTGACGAACCTTCGGGGGCAGAAGATCATTGGGATAAAGAACCCGATGAGGAAGAACACGACCGCGAGAAGAATGAGCACCACGTCCATCAGCTTCCCTCCGATGTTTGAGGACTCGGGTGATGGTAGTCATGCCTTTCGAGGCGAGGAGCCTAGTCCTTCGCCTTCAGCCTGACCTCCACCTTCTCCTGTCTGGCCCTGAAACGAAAAGGACGCCCCCTCAATCACACCGTGGTCAGGTCAGCCTATTCAAGAGCTTCGCCTCCCAAGGATCTGCAAGTCGAATCATAGCTCAAGATTGCATAACCTGACCCTGAAGAGAACCATCATTCTTCCTACGCCAAGAGCGGAAAAAGGCTAACCCGAGAATGAAAGGAACTAGGCTCGCAAAGACAATCACCATAAAGAAGGAGGGAGAGAAAGGAGACGGATCACCCAGCACAATTGTCTTCACCCAAAGAACGGAAAGACCTGGACAAGTCATCAGGAAGAGACCGACGCAAATCAGAGCAACAGACCAATGCCGATATCCAGCGGACCTCTTTGCTAGTCCAATCCGCAGAGAGATGTCAACCATCCTGCCACCGACAATCGCCGCAAGAGTGAGAAAGAGGAGGTAGCCAGCGGCACCCTGCAAGGGCGAGTAGACTTGGGGTATCGTGACAAAGAACAACAAGAGTAGTCCGAGGCCAATCAGCTGTAGATAATACCACCCAACGTACTGCTTCATCAACTCCACACCACACTAAGGAGGCATTTCATAG
>JAGMCJ010000118.1 GCA_023129265.1 Thermoplasmata archaeon
GTGGCCGTGGCCTCCTACGGGAAGTCGCTGGAAGAAAAGATGGACGACCTTTTGGACAAGCTCTAGGGCCTTCTTCTGGGCTTCGTGACCAGCCAAACTGCGGCCAGCGAGGCCAACGCGATGATGAGCACCACCAATATCCACGTGATGTAGTTCACTCCGCCTCCAACGTAGAAGTATGAGACAGCCTTCGAATCCCCGGCGCTCTCGTCGACCACGCCATCCCTGTCCAAATCGACCACGACGGTGAGCTCGTACTGCCCCGATTCAGGGCTGGCGATTATCCAGTCGAAGGAGGCGAACTCGCTCTCTCCAGGGGCAATGGACTCTATCGTGGAGCTTCCCACGAGACGGCTCTGTGTCTCGCTCGGCTTTTTCACATAGAAGTCCACGGGAACCCCTTTCAGCTCGTATTCCAGTGGGTTGTGGATTTCTGCTGTGAGGACGATGGGGCCAACGACCTTTATCTTAGTCTTCACGAGCTTGAAGTCGGTGTCGTTCTCAAGGCTCGACGTGACGTTGACCACCAATGTCATGGTCTGAGCATCAAAGGGCACGGTGACATTTATCTCCCAATATGGTTCAGTCGTGAGATTTACGAAGACGTTCCCTGGGGAAGGGTCCGCGCCCGTCAGGTTGTCCCCAAGAAGGAAGGCTGTGATGTTGTATGTCCCGCCCTGTTCTCCCGGGCCACCTGTAGCGCTGATGTTGAACTGAGCCTTGCCGCCGATGGGCATGACACTGGGGCCTTCCACATCGACGATGACATCCTGCGAGGCAGCGCCGGGAATCAGCGTGAGAAGGGAGGACAGGATCAAGAGAGAGAGAACAGCCCGCCTCATCTCTTCCTCCTCCTTCTAACGAACGCGAATGCGACAACGAGGGCAGCGACGATGACTCCGACGAGGAGGTAGCTCACGTAGTCCTCCAGAGGCTCAGTATGAGCATTCGGACCCTCCGCGAACATGTTCTCGCCAATGACCTCGGTTGTCGGTGATGCCACCTCGACGTAGATGATCGCATCGTTACCCCTGTTATCGTGGGAGTGGGCGATGATGACGACCGTCTGGTTCAGCAATTTCCTCGCCGGTATGAGCCTGAGACCGAACGTGGATGTCGAATTGGCCGCAACCTCGAAATCAACCAACGACGCGGCTGTTTGGTGCGATGTCTCGTTCTTCAGTCCGACCTCCCAGCCCTCGTTCTCGATTGCCTCGACGTTCATTATCTCAACATAATACGAGTCGAGATCGTTTCCGGAGTTAGTGAGGTTCACGAAGATGTCCAGGTACGTCCCGTCGTAAACGGGCACGGCGGAGGAGACCTCCAATGCTATCCCCCAGACCTGCTCGATGTCTATCTCGACTGTGACCTCATCCGTCTTGTCAGCGTCATTGACCGATGTCGCCAATATCTTCAATGGACCGTGCTCGACCAGAGCGTCCACCGGAGCGGTGATTGTGACCTCGAAAGAGCCGTGGGCCTGCCTCCCGGTTCCGAGTGAGACCTTCGACGGACTGAACTTGAATGTCCATCCGTCGCGGGGCGGTACGCCCGCCAGCTCGAACTCATCAGGAACGTTGCCCGTGTTCTCGATTGTTATAGTATAGGCTACGCTCTCTCCCCCGCCAATCTTCCTCTTCTCGTCCGCGTCCCACACGATATCGACGCCCCTGACGATCTCCTTCTCGAGCTTGAGGGAAACGACCTCGTTGCCATCGACATCCAGGTCGTAGACCGTGCTGTACGTTGTCAGCTTCTCTCCCTCGTAGTCCGCCGTGTTCGCCTGGATTTCATAGACGCCTGCGGGAATATAGACCTCGAAGTAGCCAGTATCGTCCGATTCGAGGGGGTAGGTGCCGTCTCCCAGGATGTAGACAGACGTCTTCTTGCGGAGCCCGTCGCCATAGGTCGCCGTGCCCGAGACCCTGTACGATTCCGTCAGCTCAAACTCGAGCTCGCTGTCCTCTCCGTACACTATCTCGAAGAAACCGAGGAAGACCAGGTGCCCCTCCTTCTTGTGGATATATATGCTGTACTGTCCCGGAGTCATGGTCAGGTTGAACGTCCCATCGGGTTGTGACTGGAAGGTTGCGTTCAAGGCGGTCTGGGAATCTGCCGATATGGTCGCCTCAGCATCGATGCCTTGGCCCTGATAAAGGACTGTTCCTGAGACCGTCACATTGTCGAACACCCTGACCAGGTTTATGTTGTAGGTCTTCTCGGAAAGTCCCTCGGTGATAAGAAGAGTTTCCGAGAACTGGTATCGCACGAACTTGTACAGTCCGTCGATTGTGGCGTTGTCGGGGTGATCGATGTCCACGACGTACTTCCCAGGTGGGAGGTCGACGGAATACAATGCGGCGGTCGTGTTTACTCTGTCTATCAGCTCACCGCTCTCGGACGAGAAGCTTACGTTCAACCTTGTCACGTATTCTCTGCCGTCGTAGAACACCCTTCCAGTCACATGAGTCTTAGGATGAAGCTCCATGTCCAGCGTCAGTGGACCGGAGATGGTGATTGATTGGACGCTCATGAATTCGGTCTCGTTGATGTCCTTCACAGCGACGATTGTGTACTCGCCCTCCTGCAAGTGGAACGAGAACTCCCCGGTGGGGAGCTCAACGAAATCGCTCTGCGCGCCCGATATCGTGATGTTCGAGGAGACCGGGATTCCCTCAAGCGTGATGTTCCCTGAGACGAGGAACCTGTTCGTGACCGAGAGCTCGATCTGAACCGGGCGGTCGGCGGGCTCCAGCTTGAGCTCCATCGGGACCACGAGCTGATATCTCTCCACCTCCGATCCGCCAACGGGTTCGTCTATGACCACATCGTATTCCCCAGGTCTCAGGGACAGCTGGAACTCTCCCTGGGACGTGAGGACCTCGTCAGAGATGGCGCCAGTGCTCGCGGACTCGAACCTCACTTCAAGGGTTTGGTCGGTGAAGGTCTCCCCGCTCATCGTGACGGATCCCTGAACGCTCACGAACAGCGAGACTAGCTGTATGGCCTCTTGTTGGTTGATGATCGCAACGCTCATGGGTCCCATCTGCATGGTCGAGTAACCCCTCTTTGAGAAGATGACCCCGTACTGCCCGCCCTCCAGAAGCGGGCCCGTGAACTTCCCCGTGCCGTCGGTGAGGAACTTGACCGTTGCTCCCTTCGCGTTCGTAATGGCAACCTCGACGTCCTCTATCGCCTCGCCAATGTCGAACACATCGTTGGAGTTCTTGTCCTCGTAGAGAGTGCTCGTCGCCGTTATGCCTGTCTTCAGGCGCAGGTCCATCGTCGTGTCTGAGGTGAGCTGCCTCTTCTCCAGATGGGCGAAGTTCTGCTGGCTGACCCAGATGCTGTACTCTCCCTTCGGAATGTAGAGAGAGTAGTCTCCGTCCACGCTCGTTATCACTACTATCCTCGCATCGCCTCTGTCGAAGTATATCCTAATCTGGTTCTGTGGGTTCTCGTTCGCATCATCGATGACGTTTCCCGAGACTTCGATTGCGTCCTCCAGGTTGATGTCGTAGAGAGCGGTATCGTCCCTGCGAACGGTGAGCCCCCTCATGTGAACGAGCTTCTGCCCTTCCAGGTCGTGAAGGGCATAGACCAGGTAGTCACCCTCAGGGAGATCGACGTCGTAGAACCCGCCCTCGTCCGTTCTCACGAGGACATCGAAGGTTTGATGTCTCAGGCTCCTGAAGATGATGGCAACATTGGATATCGCATTCCCGAACTCGCGGCTCCTGCCTTTCACCTCTCCGCTGGGCAGGAGCGTCACGTTCCTGATCCTCTTGTCGCCCTCGTCTAGTATCTTGATTCTCACCGGCAGGCTCCTGTACTCGTCCCTCTCGGCGACTAGCGTGAAATTGCCCGGAAGTAGAGACGTGAACTCGAAGACACCGTTCAGTCCGGATATCTGCCCCATCTCCGTTCCATTGAACTCGTCAAGTAGGATGACGGTTGCGCCCTCTGCGGGAGAGCCGTCCCCGAACTTCACCAACCCGCCCAAGCTCGAGGGCTGCACTGGGACGTTATTCAGCTTCGTCTCCCCTGCCGTCACGTTCACGGCGTACGGACCGATGAATCTATCCGGAGTCACGATCGTGAGTTCGTATTCTCCTGGGAACGCTCCAGTCATCTTGTAGAAGCCCCTGTCATTCGTCGTGGTCGTGACAACTTCGCCTGTCTTCACGTGAATGAACACAAGTTCAGAATCGGCTATCCTCGGCTCGTACCACTCTGAGAAGGTGTTCTCGTTCTCGTCGATGAAGACGGACCCCGAGAGGCCGCCGCCATCGACGACTATGTCCTCGGTGATATAGAAGTCCAGTTCTCCGTCTCCGTTCATGTCATACGGCATCCGCATCGCCTGCGCATCCGTGACGAAGATGGTCGTCGAATTCAGGATGGTCTCTCCGATCATCGTCATGTTGTTCGGCGTTCCAGTGGAGGCGACCAAGTCAATCTCCCCGAACGGAACGAGAACCTGGTAGTTACCATCCATGTCCGTATGCGAAACGTAGTGCGGAACGTCGTACTCATCCCTGACAGTGATCCGGACCCCGCTCAGCGGTGTCTCGCCGTCCACGGTCACAGTACCGCTCACGATGGCTCCGTGGTAGTACTTCAGGAATATGACACCGCTCGATAGCCCTGATCTGGGGCTGATGTCCACAACGCCCTGCCTGAGGCCCACCTGGATCTCATCTTGGTATATCATCGCGTCCTCGAGGTTGACCGCAGTCCAAGCGTCCGTGTGGTTCTGATATTCATCTGGCGGATACGGGTTGTAGTAGGCCGTTCGGTAAACCATCTTGAAGTGCTTCAGTCCCCAGCCGTGGAGTGGGATGGAGTTCATGTACTCGCCCGAGAGCCCTGGAATGCCCTCCTTGTCCTCGCCGAGGTCCTTCGCGCTGTACCCTATGTAGGCCCGGTAGAACATGCTGTCCCAGAACATGTCCTTGTACATGATCTCGAAGTTGGAAATGCTCATGGCCGCGGTCACCTCGTCGCAGTCGTGCCTCACTCCTCTTGAATCCACGCAACTGAGGTCGAAGAAGTCAATGGGAACGTCAGTTCGTACATCGTAATCCTTGATCCTGTGGTCCGATAGCTTGATCGGTGCGTAGAAGATGCCAGGGTTGCCCCCGCTGAATGGAAACATCCTCGAGTCGACAGCGAAGTACCTTATGGACTTCTCAGTGGCGTTGATGATGTCCATGTACATCTCCGCCTGCCCATCCGTGTCGAGCCGCTCTATGAAAAGCTGTTTCAGGTAGATGAGCAACGCGTTCTGTGGCTGGATCGCATCATCCCTTGGCCCAAAGCGATCCGGATCCCTCAGGATCTCGTCTATGTATATCGTCGGATAGCTTAGCACCGTCTCAACCTCGTCCGGGTTAAGGCCGTACTTCTCGAGTATCGCTCTGGTCTCGGGGCCGAGCTGTCCGTCGTTCTCCACGTAGTCCCCTTGGAGAAGCTGGATGGAAAGGTATGCGATCGCTGTGTTCTCATCCTGGGCCGCTATGAAATTGCCCGCCGTGGGGTACCCGTGAAGGAAGTTGTCCGCAACCGTCGGGTGTTTGCCCTCCTGAACGGCCTCGAAGCCGTAATCCCACCAGGCCAGGAACGCGGGTCTGTCCTCGTACGGGAGTATGTCTCCGTCCTGCTGCTCGAGCCAGTCCCAAGCCGCGGGCCAGTATCTGTTGTTGAGCGGCAGGGAATATCCGAACGCGCCCAAGAACCACGGCGAACTATAGTGCTCGGGTTGCATGAAGTACGGTGTGGTCTCGTAGATCTCCTCATCGAACCTCCTCTTGTCCTCGAACGGGATGGATGCGTCCACTCCGTACCAGACGTTCGGCAGAACCACGAGGAAAGCTATGAAAAGCACACCCACAACGTGTCTGACCTTGACGCTCCTTCTCAGGGCATGAAGCTTGCTTCCGCTCAGGCTATCATACACCTTCTTGGCGGACCTGAAGTCCAGCCTGTCGATGATCAACACGACGACCCAGGCGGATGCGGCCGCAAAGGCGGGCCCGCCGTTGAAGATGAACCTCGCCGCTGACATGGCCATGAAAATAGCGGCACCTGTCCACACGATTATGAAGAGGTAGTCCGGTTTCATCCTCTTCGGGAGCTTGATGGCCGCGTAGACGAGTCCGAACAGCGCGAGGAAATAAGTGACCGCCCCGAACGACATCGCTTGTTGGCTGAACGTTGGCGGCTGGGCTTCGGCAATGGTCTCGTATGCCTTCGTCCTGATGAAGTAGCCAGCGCCCGCCAGGAACGTGGAGACCGTTGTAGGAGCGAATACGAACATGAAGAACAGCACAAGACCGGAGACGGCAAACACGGAAGGTAGCACGAGAGACCAGGGATAATCCCTCGTGACCACGAAAATAACGCCGAAGACGAGGCCGGCAATGAACATGTACGCCGGGGTGGAGAAATCCCCCATCTTCAGGAACTGGACATACCAGGGCACGGACAATATGAGGGCGATGCCCACGGTAATTGCGAAGCAAACGAGTATGCCCGTCGAGTCGGCTGCTCTGAACTTGTTCAGCAGTATCTGGAAGAAGAAATAGAGGAGCAGGATGACAACGACGTAGCCGAACCCCTTCCACGCAAGCGCGATTGCGGTGAGGGATATGGCCGCCATGAAGGAGTAAAGGACCGGCTCGCGGTTAGATGCGAAGAAATCCGAGAGCCCCTTCCTGATGTCCCTCGGCTTCAGCCAGTTGCGGACCCATTTCCTTTCCTGAAGGGTTCCCAAGGCTTTCATGAAGAAGAGGAAAGTTGTGACGACGAAGAAGAGGATGTACGCGTCGTGGTCGCCGTTGGTGAGAGGGCTCCTTTGTATGTGCGCGGGCATGACCGCGAGAAGGAATGCCGCCAACATCGCCGCCTTTCTTCCGAAGGCTCCCTTAGTGAGGAAGTATAGCGGGAACACGGTTAGTGCGCCCCAGAGGGCCGTTGAGAATATGAACGAGTACCAGACGCTCGTGTCCACATCCGGGAACAGCGGCGCTAACGCCATGCCTGAGACGGCAACCGACCAGTCGAATAACGGCGGACGACCAGATGCCGGACTTCCGAACGGGTACGCGAGGAGCGGCTCTTCCACCAGATGATGGCCGGTGTCGACGACATAGTCGATTACCCTCTTATGATAATACGAGTCCGAACCTCCCGAGACGACAAAGCCAGTTTCCGTTGCCAGGTCGAACGCGAAGTAGCTTCGCAGGTAGAGGGCGAGAATGAAGATGAGCACCAGGGCTATGATGCTCGACCAATTCTTCCGGAACCAAGTCCGTGCCTCTTCACGGATTGAACTTGTCACCTATCTCACCGAGGGACTGGTAGCCCGTTCCATAGAGGTTCTTGTATTTGTTTGTTTTCCTATGGAAGTCAGCCTTGGCTTGGCAGCCTGACGGGTTCTGCCGACCGCTGGGCAATCTGCAGGTCGTAGAGATAAGCCTTACTATTCTTGAGCAGGGGACTTCATCGCCGAGACCGTGACGTAGGCGGCTCTTCTCCTCCAGAAGCGGCTCTCCGAGAGCAGTCTCTCGTCAACCTGGACCAACAGCCTGCTCAGGCCGAGAAGCAACTTCCTCAAGCGACCGCGAAGCCTCGATGCCAAGTGCGGCAGAAGATAGGTGAAGATGAGGTGACGTCTCGCCTCCAACACCGTCAGACTGCTCGATACCGCCCGCTCTAGCCTTGCGGAGGAGAAGACTCTCTCGGACGGATCATGCAACACAGTCCGCAAGATCCTTCGCGCCACCTCGGATACGAGATTGTCGGATGTGGGTTCCTGGCATATGAAGATTCGTCCGCCACGGAGAACCCTTCCCGCCTCTTCGACCGCCTTCTCCACATCATCCGGTACGTGGTGCAGGATCGCCCTCGCGGAGACGAGGTCGAACGATTCGTCCCTGAAGGGAAGGTGAAGGATGTCCGCCTGGACGAACTCCACTTGCTCGGCCGGAGGCACGTCACGACTCACGTCGACGCCGATGATTCTCGCCCCTCTGTCCATGGAGATAAGCTTCCCGAACGCGCCGTTTGAGGAGCCCAGGTCGAGGATGACCGAGAACGGACGGTCCTTCACCATCTCTCTCGGTCCATCCCTCAGGCCCTTCCAGCAGATGCTATTGGCCTCATGGTCGATCTTCCAGTCAATGTTCATCCCGACCTCACCCCAACGACCTGGAAGGCGTTGGCGAGATTCCAGAAAACCTCGTTCACTTGGACGAGCCTCTTCCCGAACCTGTACAGGAGCGTTCTCGGGTTCCTCGGCGGTTTCAGCTCGTAGGTCAGCGGGAACTCGTCCAGTATCCTCCTAAACTCGGAGAGGGTCAGGGGATAGATCCAAAAACGGTCTCCCTTGCCCATTATCCTCACGTATCGATCTGCCAAGCTTCTCGGAAGGTAGGACAGGAAGGGGAGCCTGTGGTGACCCTCCAGGGGCCAGAGCTTGTTGTTCGTGGTCATGTAGAACGCACCGCCGACCCGCAGATTCTCGACGAGGACCTTGACCAGCCCTCTCTGATCGGGGACGTGCTCGATGACGTCGCTACATATTGCGATGTCGAAGCTACCCGTCCCATCGTAGTCGTAGACGGAGACGGCCTCGAACCTCGCATTGCCAATACCCTCCTTCTCCGCCCAGTCTCTCGCCATGTCGATGAGCCTCTCGCTGATGTCTATACCGACGATGTCTCTCACTCTCGTCGCGATGGGAACCGAAAGGGATCCTTGACCGCAACCGAGGTCGAGTACATGACAATCCTTCAGAGGTTTGTCCAAGGACTGTTGGAGAAGGAAAAGGAGATCGTCAATGTCCTCCAGCCTTCTCAGCCATCTCCTTCTTGTCGCCTTATCGTCTGGAAGGAATGGATACTCGCCCATCGCGGTAGGGATTATTGGCGGGTTCTTCTTAATCTTATTGCCATCGAAGCCTTTAATAGTCGTCTGGAAAATCCCCTTGAAGGTGAGCGACTGAAAAGGGACCTCATGGACATACTCTGCTGCCCCGTCTGCAAATCCGACCTGGAGCTGAAGATTGAGCGCGAGGAGGGAGACGAGATCGTTGCCGGAGACCTATTCTGCTCGAAATGCGACCACATGTACAAGATAGAGGACGGCATCCCGAATCTTCTCCCGCCAGACTTCAAATGAACTCGCCCTGGATCTCCACAACCTCCTCGCTGTTCTTCGCTTTCGCGTACAGTCTAAGCGGTTCATTGTTAAGGGTCAAGAAGCCAGGGCCCCATTTGAACTTGTTGAGGATCTCAAGGCACTGGTCTTCGTGGCCCATGATGAAGAGGGAGGCGGCTAGGGCCTCCACTGTCGACAGCTGGAACGGCTTGCCGTAGTTGACGGGATTCGCGGCCAGTAGGTAGGGAAGGGCCCTGTCCCTGGCGCCCCGAACCTCCGGGAAAGCGGGATGTTTCCAGCTGAGGTCGAGGGCCGCCAACCCCCTCCTCGCCGCGTCCTTCTCATCCTCTTTCGATACCGCCTTCTCAGAGGTCGGGTTCAGGAGTACGCAACCCCTTGGCAGACCCTTCACGGTATTGGTGAGCGTGATCATGCCCATTCTCGCCAGCTTCTTCGCGGTGCACTTCTTCGGATCGCAAGCCTTGGCATCATAGGCATACAGCCTGACGCTCATGAAGGGGTCATCGTCATTCCGTATTACATTCTTTCCACCGCAAAGGATATGTTCAGGGAGGACGTTATGACCACCGCCACGATGATGACAAAGCCCTATGCTGAATCCTGATGAATGATGGGCGATCTGAGTGGCATGACAACATTTTTAAACATCCTCACCCTTCATGAGAATCGAAGGGAGAGTGGGATGCATGGTTACAGGATTCGATCTCCTAGGTCATAGCAAGAGCATTCGGGACCACTGGGCGAGAAGGGTGATTGCGTTTG